>JBDOMX010001059.1:0-17975 GCA_039831615.1 Planctomycetaceae bacterium | reverse complement strand
AATCAACCCCGAAAGTCCGATGATGTCAGCCTGTTCTTTCTGAGCTGTTTCCAGGATTTTGTCGCAAGATACCATGACACCCAGATCGATGATGCGGTAATTGTTGCAGCCGAGTACGACGGCAACGATATTCTTACCGATATCGTGAACGTCGCCTTTGACGGTGGCAATCAGAAACGTGCCGCGTGTGCTGTCGTCCTCTTCCGTGGCGTCTGAACCCACCGCGGCGGCTTCCACGATCGCCACAGCCTCGTCTCTCTGTCCAGTGAACAGGCCGTTTTCGTCAAAATGTTGTCGCTCATCTCCCAGCGCCTTCTCCGCTTCCATAAACGGCTCAAGCCAGGCAACCGATCTCTTCATCACGCGGGCAGATTTCACCACCTGCGGCAGGAACATCTTTCCGGCGCCGAACAGTTCGCCGACCACATTCATGCCATCCATCAGCGGTCCCTGAATGACGTTCAGCGGACGACCGTACCTGAGGCGGGCTTCTTCAGTATCAGCTTCGGTGAAGTCAGTGATCCCTTTAAGCAGAGCGTGTTTGAGGCGTTCTTCGACGGTTCCCTGGCGCCATTCCTGAGTCCTCGTCGTCCCTGCTGCTTTCTCCCTGACAGTTTCTGCGTAATCGACCAGTCGTTCGGTCGCATCAGGTCGGCGGTTGAGCAGCACATCTTCGATGTAAACGAGCAGTTCTTTGTCGATTTCATCGTAGACTTCCAGCTGAGTAGGATTCACGATTCCCATATCAAGTCCCGCATCAATCGCGTGATACAGGAACGCGGCATTCATCGCTTCGCGGACAACATTGTTTCCTCGAAAACTAAAACTGATATTACTCACGCCGCCCGATGTCTTGGCCCCGGGACACTGCCGTTTAATCTGGCGAACAGCTTCGATGAATTCGACCGCGTAGTTGGCATGTTCTTCCATGCCCGTACCGACGGTCAGAATATTCGGGTCAAAGATGATATCTTCCGGCGGAAAACCGACTTCCTCCGTCAGCAGCTTATAGGCACGCTTACAAATGCGAACTTTTTCGTCGCAGGCAGTGGCCTGCCCGGACTCGTCGAATGCCATCACAATTGTGGCAGCGCCAAAGCGGCGAATTGTGCGAGCCTGTTCCAGAAATCTGGCTTCTCCTTCCTTCATGCTGATGCTGTTCACGATGCTCTTGCCGTGGACGCATTTGAGGCCCGCCGCGATGACGTTCCAGTCTGAGCTGTCGATCATGATGGGAACACGGATATTCTCGTCGTGCAGCAGCCACAGGAATTTCTCCATGCAGCGAGGGCCGTCCAGCAGTCCTTCATCCATGTTGACGTCGATCACATTGGCTCCGCCGTCGACCTGGTTCTGAGCAACACTGATGGCTTCGTCGTATTTTTCTTCACGAATCAATCGCGCGAATTTGCGTGACCCGGTCACATTGGTTCGTTCACCGACGTTGAGAAAGTTCGTGTCGGGACGCAGAGCCAGATAGTCAAATCCGGAGTAAGTGGACCAGCCGTTGCCTTGCGGGATCCTGCGCGGCGAGATGCCGTCAACAGCCTGTGCAATCTGCTGGATGTATTCCGGAGTATTTCCGCAGCAACCGCCGACAACATTCACGTGGCCGGCTTTCGCGACACTGTGAAGCACCGACGCGACATCTGCAGGATTGCTGTCGAATCCGCCCATTCCGTCGGGCATCCCGGCATTCGGATAACACGTGACGTAGCGAGTCGCCATGCCGGACAATGTTTGCAGATAGGGCTTGATCTCCTTTGGACCCAGCGCGCAGTTGAATCCGACACTCAATGACGGAAAGTGCTCAACGGAGGTGTAGAAAGCTTCGACAGTCTGCCCCAGCAGAGTAACACCGCCGGCAAACACGGTTCCGGAGATCATGACCGGGACGTCACGGCCCTCCTCGGCGAAAACGCTTGAAATTGCAAACAGACACGCCTTCAGGTTGAGCGTATCAAAACTTGTTTCGGGCAACAGCAGATCGACGCCCCCCTCCATCAGACCACGAATCTGCTCGGCGTACGATGCCACCATCTGGTCAAATGTAAACGGACGTGTGCCTGGTGCATCTGCGTTCATCGACAGCTGCACCTTGGTGGGACCGATGCTCCCGGCCACATATCGCGGCTTGCGCGGATTGGCGGCCGTGACTTTGTCGGCAACCGCACGAGCCAGTTCTGCTCCCGTCCTGTTGATCTCCCGGGTCAGATGTGAGAGTTCAAACTCTTCCAGAGAAACGATGTTGGCGTTGAAAGTATCCGTCTCGATGATGTCGGCCCCGACATCAAGGTATTGCTGATGGATCTCGGTGATCAGCTGTGGTTGTGTCAGGACCAGCACGTCCGTCGCATTCTTGACGTCGATGTGGTGATCCCGCAGTCGATCGCCGCGATAGAACGCTTCATCCGGATCTCTGGACATGATCAGGGCGCCCATCGATCCGTCGATGACGAGGATTCGCTGGTCAAGCAGTTCACGAATGTCGGGTCTGGAACTCATATCTTCGTTTTGTCTGACAAGTAAGATTGAGATGAACGTGGCCGTTTGTATTCCTCAGCACTGGCTCGCACATTCAGGAGAATCCGCGGTTACCGGTCCGTTACGACTGGCCTGGGATTGTAGAGGCAGTGTCCGATTCGTTGAACATTTCGTTCGAGTTTCGCAGGAATTGATCGATACCGGGAACCAACGGTTGCCGGGACATGTCCTGCCGGCTTCCTGAATGTCGGAACCATTGCCAATCAGCCTCCCGATGATCAGTTCATTCGATACGATTTGTCCCTGTGAGGCGATGACCGGTGCTGTTGCCTGATGATCGCAGGTTCTCCACGAGCTGAAGTGCTTTGCTATGCATTTTGAGACCAAATCCGTGCACACAGGTGTTCACAAGGACACCCAGTTCAATAGTGTGATTACTCCCATTTACGCCAGTTCAACGTTCTACTGGAATAATCTGGAAGAATCATCCGGTTACGATTACACCCGTTCCGGCAATCCCACTCGCGATGCGTTGCAGGAGAATCTTGCGGCACTTGAAGGAGGCACCGGATGCGTTGCCACCGGTTCCGGAATGGCGGCTGTCCACTGCGCGATGTCGCTGTTTGGACCAGGTGATCACGTCGTTGTGCCGGCTGATGTCTACGGCGGCACGTTTCGACTCATCAGTCAGTTCCTGGCCGAGAAGGGGATGACATTCACGTTTGTGGACATGACTGATCTCACGGCGGTTCGTGATGCGGTCACCGAAGCAACGCGAGGCATCTGGATTGAGACCCCCAGCAATCCGATGATGAAGGTCATCGATCTCGCAGGAGTTGCCGGAATTGCCAAAGACCACAACGTCCTGACGCTTTGCGACAATACGTTTCTGTCACCATATTTGCAGCGTCCCTTTGAATTCGGAATTGACGTGGTTGTCCACTCAACCACGAAATACATCAACGGACACTCTGATGTCGTCGGCGGAGCCGTGATTGCGAAAGACGAGGACCTGGCGGAACGCATCGGATGGATCTGTAACGCTGCCGGCATGGCATGCTCGCCATTCGACGCGTGGCTTGTCCTTCGGGGCGTCAAGACACTGGGATGCCGCATGGAAGCTCAGGAACGAGGCGCTCAGAAACTGGCTGAGTGGCTGGAACAACACGCTGAAGTCGAAACGGTCTACTACCCCGGGCTGGAGTCCCATCCGCAACATGCACTGGCCAAACAGCAGCAGGACGGATTCGGTGCCATGCTGAGCTTTGACGTGAAGGGCGGACGGACGGCCGCAGAACGCGTTTGCCTGAACACCGCACTGTTCGATGTGGGAGTCTCTTTGGGCGGCGTCGAGAGTCTTATCAGTTTTCCTGTCACCATGAGCCATGCGTCGATGTCTGAACAGGGAAGGGCGGCCGCAGGAATTACCGACAAGACCGTGCGGGTTTCGGTCGGGCTTGAGCATCCCGATGACTTGATTGCTGACCTGCAACAGGCACTGGCCGGACGGCCATAATTGTCATGCGTCTCTTCCGTGATCGGACTGATGCGTGATCAGTTCCGTCGTCACGGCAGGAAACGGCGGACCAACAGACCTCAGGAAAAGCTGTCAGAGACCGTATTTGGAGTCCTCAACTGATGCGCGCACTGGTCACTGGCGGTGGTGGGTTCCTCGGGTTGTACGTTGTGGAGCAGTTGCTGAGCGCCGGTCATCAGGTACGGGTCTTTTGCCGCAGCTCCTACGATACGTTGCAACGCGACGGCATCGAAGTTGTGCAGGGAGCTGTGCGGGACCGTCGGACGATCGCCGAAGCGTGCTCCGATACGGAAGCCGTCTTTCATATTGCGGCCATTCCGGGAGTCTGGGGCAGCTGGGAAAAGTACCACTCGGTGAATGCGATTGGTACTCAAAATGTGATTCAGGGTTGCCGGAATGCCGGGGTCAGCCGATTGATCTACACCAGCTCTCCGAGTGTGGTTTTTGATGGCCGCGATCATTGCGATGCGGATGAATCACTCCCTTATCCCGTGTCCTGGATGTGCCACTATCCTCATTCCAAAGCGATCGCCGAACAGGCCGTGTTGCAGGCAAATAATGGTTCACTCCGGACGGTCTCTCTGCGCCCGCACTTGATCTGGGGACCGCGAGACAATCATCTGATTCCCCGATTGCTGCAGAAAGCCCGGTCGGGACGCTTACGGCGCGTAGGTGACGGCACGAACCTGGTCTCGGTCAGCTACGTCGAAAACGCTGCGGCCGCTCATTTGCAGGCGGAAGAATCTTTGCGGAGGTCGAACAATGCGGCCGGTCGCGCCTACTTCGTGAATGAGCCGGAATCCGTCAATTTGTGGAACTGGATCGATGAACTGCTTGCGCTGGTGGATTTGCCGCCAGTGCGCAAATCGATCTCGGCCGGGGCGGCATATCGCGTCGGCCACGTGATGGAACGACTCTGGAAATTTCTGCCCGGTGAGCCGCCGATGACGCGATTCGTGGCATCACAACTGGCTGGCTCACACAGCTACAGCATTGGCGCTGCGGAGAGAGATTTTGGTTATGCGCCGGTCTGCACCATGGCTGAGGGGATGCAGAGACTTCAGGCGGACCTCCTCAAATCGACGACCGAAGCCTGACGTGACTGTTCGAAACACTTCAATCAACGTGATTGCTGTTGCCGCTTCCGCATGCGAGTGAAGAGGTTGCGGAATCCATCGGCCGCTCCACCGGCGTCCGTCGATCCTTCCGGCAGAATCTCTGCAGGGTCATCTGTCCGCAGGACCGACAAGACCGGTCCTGCTGTTTCATGGAACACACTGTTTTCTGCGCCGGCCGCCTGTCGAAGCTGCCGCGCGGGGGCGGCCCCCGACAACATTTGTCGCGCCTGCCCGATCAGTCTGGGTCGAATCAGCTTCACGGGAGCATCGACAGCGTTCTCGTTAACGACTTCGACCCGCGTTTTCGAGGTGGCTGGATCCGTGGGTTCGGATGGTTCGGTGGATGCCGTCGTCTGTGTGGCTCCACCGGTGGGGAGGCTGCTGCTGTCCTGTGGACTCTGAAAGCTCGCCAGTTCCTCCTGCAACTCACGAACCGAATTTGCCAGGGGAGCGCATTCTCCCGTCACATCGTTCAGGGCAATCGGCAGGGTGAACATCTGACCGGGAACCGGAGTCGTCTCGTCGGTGGTGTCGTCTGCAGACATCGGCATATCGGCCGCATCGTCGGTCAGGGCTGCGAGTCGTAGCAGCACCGCATCACTCTTGTCTTCCGGCGGACTGCTCTCAGTTTCCTCTTCCGGCGCAGCGTCGTCACGGGTCGCCAGATCGTGCAAGAGTTGGCCGTCGGACCACTCGCGATCGCGATCTGCAGTTTCCTGTTCCTGCAGTTCTGTCTCAGCTGTTTCTGCAAAGACATCCGGCAGTACGCTGGGCTCCGCACCGACGTCGGAAACCGAGTCGATCACCGTGGGCTTCGTGGAATCTGTCAGGGGGATGCGACTGACTGCACCGAAACCCGATGTCTGCGGCGGCCATACCGGCAAGGGCTCGTCAGCGGCCGGGATGCTGATTTCGTACACCTGCACGTTGGCCGGCTCGGAATGTGAGTCGGGGGCACCGGCCGGATGTTTTTGAGTGTGGTGGCCCGTCGTATCCAGCTGAGCCCCATGGCGAATCACACTCTCGGCAGGGTCCCAGCGACCCGCTGGCTGCCAGAGCCGAAAGTTCGGAAGGAAGTCGCATGAAGCCGGTGCAGGATCATCAGCTTGTGACGATTCAACGTCTGCGGCTGCATCAGCGACTCGCAGTAGTCGCTGGTCAAGACTCTCGTCGATTTCGACCGCCGGATCACCGACGGATTCCAGATCCGCCACGAAATCACCGGGGTCGAATGTGTTCGACTGGTCGAGCGGTTCCGGATCGGCAGGCAGATCATCGTCGAGCGGAGCGAGGGGCACTGTCTCGGACAAATCGTCCAGCCATCCATCGGATGCAATGTCATCCAGAATCGGCAATTCATCGGCCTCATCCGCGACGTCCACGGACAAATCGTCTGACAAATCATGCGATTCCAACGAATCAACGATGACCGGGAACTGTTCCGGGGGATGAGGTTCAGGTCCAACAGCTCCGGAAGACGGCCCCGCACCAATTTCGATGACACCGTCAGCAGATGACTGCCAGCCGGAATGCGCAGGTGCTGTATCGTCCAGCGCCGATTCGGTCGAATCACTGCAGGAGATATTCCACGCGTGCGGCAGGTGCTGGAGTTCGCCCAATGCCGAACGGACTGTTTGAAGAGTCACTCGAGGGTCGCCACTTCGAAATGCGACAAGCAAGGCTTCGTCGGCCAGCAGGTTCAAACAACGCGGACTCCCGTCAGCTGCTTCGACCACCGCTTCAATCGCATCGGCACTGAAACAATCGGAAAGCGCGCCCCCGGCATGGCTAAGTCGCGTCTTTAGATACTCGACCGATTCGTTCAGTCGAAGGGGCTGAAGAAACGTATAGGTGCGGATCCGCTGAGCAAATCCGGACATTGCAGGCTGCGCCAACGTCTCTTCCAGCGCGTGCGAGCCTGTCAACAGGACTCGGCAGAGCGGCTGCGAGCTGGCTCGCTGTTCCATGAGAAACTGGAATTCGGTAAAGATCTCCGGCGTCAACAAATGCGCGTCATCGACCAATAGTCCGATGGCGCCCCAGAACTCAGCGGAACTCTGGAGTCGCTCAACAATCTCCCATCGAGTCGTGCCACCTGTGACTGGCTGCCCGTCGAGTGTCTTCAAGCCGCGCCGAATGCTCAGGTACAGATCGTCCGTCGACTGCAGGGAAGTCCCGGGAAGAGTGATGGCCTGACCCTGACGGGCAAGCATCACCTGAAGGTGCTGCAACAGGACTGTCTTGCCCACGCCGTCCGGCCCGGTCACAACAGCGACACCTGTGCCCGACCGCAACGTGTGCAGTACCCTGGGCACCACCGCCGCCGACGATTCCGAATCAAAAAACTGCCATTCCGCCGGGTCAGCAGAGAAAGGCATACTTTGAAAACTAAAATGCTGCTCATACATCCGTGTATCCGCCAGCAACGCCAGGCAAGGGTCGGCACAAACTGCCGGTGTGATGGCACACCGGTCCAGAAGAAACATCGAACCGGTCGTTCAGCGATCTTTAGAATCTTGCCAGTCAATTCACAGACCGGGAACTTCTGCCCGTTTCAGTGCCCGTCAAACGCCGTCGCTGATCATACCTTCCAGGCCGCAGCGATGTTTCCGAAGGTGAGGCCTCCGCAACGTGCCGCGGCCGCGTTCTTCCTCGCCAATCCCGCAGACTGCCTACGCCGCCAGGTGGTCTTTTCTGCGGTCCGCCTGGAGTTCGAGCAATAGTTCGGCAGTGCGGACGGTGGCACCGGTGATCGCGACTCTTGTGGCCAGAGCGTCCATTTGCTGCCGACGGCTGGCCAGAGCCTTTGGATCGCCGGCCCACTGCTCCAACAATTCGACAATGCCGATGATGTCACCGGATGGATCTCCGCTTGAGAGGAATTCCGGCATGATTTCGTCGTCGGCAATCAGGTTGGTCAGTGTGATGAAACGAGTGTTGAGTGCTCTCCTGCCCACAAAATTCAAGAGGCGACCGGTCCGAAACAGCACAATGCCCGGAGTCCGGCGTGCCAGCAACTCCAGGCTCACGGAGCCACTGACCATCAGGCAGGCAGCAGCCGCGGAAATTACCTCCGACGTCCGGCCGGTTTCGTAGTGCAGGTCAAGTTGTAACCCGCTGTCGCATCGCAGCTCCTCACATCGCCGCCGATGCTCCTCACAATAACACCCGACAATCCATTTGACGGCGGGCTGGCTTTGCTGAACTCGAGCTGCGATCTGCAACATCATGGGCCAGTTGCGTTCAACCTCCTGAGTCCGTGATCCTGGCAGGAGTGCGAAGATCTGTCGGTCACGACCGACAGACTCCAGTGTGCTGAGGGTTTTCGTGTTGAGCCGTTGCTCGGCAACTTCGTCGAAGAATGGATGTCCCACCCAGCTGGCGTTGACACCGTGCCGCTTGTACCAGTCATGTTCGAACGGCAGAGTACAGATCACGTGGTCCACCCATTTATGGACTCGACGAATTCGCCAGGGTGCCCACGCCCAAAGCTGTGGCGGGAGATAATAGTAGACCGGAATCCCGAGTCGGTGCGCGGCGCGGGCAATCCACCAGTTGAATCCCGGAAAGTCCACGAGGACCACGGCATCTGGAGGCTGATTCCTGAGATGAACTTCTGCCTGTTTCACCAGTCGCCGAAATTGTGCCAGCAGCGGAATCACATCAACGACACCCATGACTGCGTTTTGCGTCATTTCGTAGAGCAATCGGCAGCCCTGGTCACGCATTTCCGGTCCGCCAAAACCGTCGCAGCTGAAGTCCGCATCTCGCAACTGCAATTCCCGCAGGAGTTGCGCTGCGTGCTCGTCGCCACTGGGCTCTCCGGCTGAAATAAACAATCGCATTTCATCCGTCCGTGAATGTCGAAACTCGCTGATGCATTGAGGTCGCCGATTCGCAGATTAGATCCGTTGATACATCGCCGTCAAGGTGATGCAGGAGTCCAGCTCACTGGATCGATCGATCTCCGGCACGAATTGCCGGTTTGGCTGCTGGAATGGCCTTTCAGTTTTGCTGCGGCCGGAGAACAGCACCGGCACCATCTGTTCGCGTTTAACGCACCACGTTAGATTCAACGCTGCTGTTGTGAAACTTCGGAGACTGATATGATGTCAATCGCGTGTCGAATTTGTGCATGCCTGCTGTTCGCTGCCGAGTTCTCAGCCGCCACCGCGCAGGGATTTCGTGTTGAAGGGCAGGTCTATCGAATTGATCAGTCGTCAACGAGCGGTCGAGCCGCCGAAATCCGTCTGGCCAGCAGTGTCACGTTGTTTCACAAGGGCAATGTCTACGACTATGAGGAATCTGCCGACGAAGTCATCATTTTTGAACCGACCGCCCGCCGATTCACCATTCTGAACACGGCACGAGGGCTGCGAACAAACGCAGATTTTGATGAGATCGGGCACCTCATGGATTCGCGACGCGTTGAGTCAAAACGGTATTTGCAGGAACTGCGACAAACAGCCCAACGTGGTGCCGACAAAGTGGTTCGAAGTCTCGAATTCGAGCTGGCACCGTCCTTCCGCACAGAATTTGATGCCACGGGAGGTGTGCTGAAGTTGAACTCGGATTCGTGGAAATATCGAGTTGAGACTCACGCGTGGGAGGATGCGGATCAGGTCCGGGAATACCTGGTGTATGCCGACTGGATTTCGCAGCTCAACTCCGTGCTGCATCCGGACAGCCGATTTCCGGAACCCCGAATCCTGCTGAATAAGAAACTGCGCGAACTGAACCGGGTGCCCACGTCGGTCACCCGAGATCTGCGTCCGTCGCAACCTCTCATCCTGCGGGCCGATCATAAGTTCATCGCAGATCTGAGTCCCGATGACCGCCGCCTGATTCGCGTTTGGAATGCTCTGGCGAAAGACAGTTCACTCAGCCAGCTCTCACTCCGCAGCTATCAGGAAGCGGTGCTCGTGAGTCAGCGCTAAAGTTCTTCCGATTTCCGTAGAGACGTTGCCAGACGGGGTTCTCGCTTGAATCCGGTCCGTCAATACGATTCAATCGCTGCAGGAAGGCGCTTCGGGACCGGATTTCCGTCGAGACGCCCCTACGATTGCCGATTTGCCTCAGTGACCTCGGTCACTGGAATCCCACCTGAGCAGGTCTGTCCTCTGTCGCTGACTGCTGATCCCCTCCATCCGGACCAAACTATGTCTAATTTGAATCGTCGTGATTTTGTCAAAACTGCCGCAGCGGCCAGTGCTGCATTTGCGATTGCCCCTGCGATCGGTCGACCGGGAACAGCAGCGAATGACAAGATCGGAGCCTGCGTGGTGGGTGTCAACGGTCGCGGGAACAGCCATATCAGCGGGTGGCTGGATGACCCACGCACTGAAGTTCGTGCGATCGTGGAAGTCGACGAAGACGTGGCAGAAAAACGCGCCAGCGAAATCGAAAAGAAACAGGGCACCCGGCCGGCCGTCTACTCCGATATGCGCAAGGCATTTGAAAGCGACGATATTGATGTCGTGAGTACCGCCACGCCGAACCACTGGCACGCGTTGACAGCCATTTGGGCGATGCAGCACGGGAAAGATGCCTACGTCGAGAAACCAGTGTGCCACAACATCGCGGAAGGAAGTGCGATGATTGCGGCGGCGCGCAAGTATGGCAGAATGTGCCAGGTGGGGACTCAATGTCGATCCAGTGTTGCTGTGCAGGAGGCCGTCGAGTTCATTGCCGATGGCGGAATTGGAACCTGCACATTCGCCCGCGGTCTGTGTTACAAACGCCGTAAGTCGATTAACGGTCTGGGTGACTACGACGTCCCGTCGAACGTCGACTACAACCTGTGGTGCGGACCTGCCACCTACACGGCGCCAAAAAACACCCGAAAACGGTTTCATTATGACTGGCACTGGCAGCGGCACTATGGGAATGGTGACCTTGGAAACCAGGGACCTCACCAGACCGATATCGCTCGCTGGGGACTGGGAATTGACAGTCACCCGTCCACAATTACCACGTACGGCGGTCGGCTGGGCTATCAGGCGGAACGCAATGATCCGAAATATGTCGATGCCGGCGACACGGGCAACACGGAAGTGTCCATCTACGATTACGGGAACCGGTGCATCGTCTTCGAAACCCGCGGGCTGAGCGTCAATGATTCAGCTGATGAAGAACTCAACAAACTCTTCGACAGCAAAGAAGGCAATAAGATCGGTGTGGTTTTCTATGGATCTGAAGGATATGTCGTCCAAAGAAAGTACACCCACTGCGTGGCCTACGACAAAGACATGAACCTGATCAAGGAGTTCAACGGCGGTGGAAACCACTTCGCCAACTTCCTGGACGCCTGTCAAAGTCGTCAGGTCGATGACCTGAATGCTGATGTCCGCGAAGGTCACCTTTCAGCAGGCATCAGCCACCTTGGCAATATTTCCTATTACATGGGCGAACAGAACCACGTTGGAGTTGACGATCTGTCGGCGGTGCTGAAAAACGTGGTCAGTCAGGATGACAACGAAGAGACTCTGCAGCGGACCATGAAACATCTGCAGCAGAACAACGTGGACCTGGAAAAATATCCTGTGTCGCTGGGACCGACGCTGAAGTTTGATCCCGAGCGGGAATTGTTCACAAATAACGCCGACGCGAATCAGTACGTCTCCCGTGAATATCGCAAAGGATTTGAGTGTCCGTCGGCTGAAAACGTCTGACAGTGAACGCCTGCGGATTTCGTTGAAAACAGGTACCAGTGAAACTCCCTGACCGCCGCTCACCAGCGGCGGTCAGCCTTTTTGAATTGGATGTTTTTGTGCTTTCACACATGGTTTATTTTACGTTGAAGGACCCGTCCGAGGCTGCGTGTCAGAAACTGGTGGCGTCCTGTCACCACTATCTGCCTGGACATGACGGTGTCAGTTTTTTTGCAGCAGGGACGCACACACCGGATCTGGAAAGACCGGTGAATGACCATGATTTCCACGTGACGGCAAATGTGGTCTTCGCAACCCGCGAAGACCACGATGCCTACCAGATTTCAGAAAAGCATTTGGCGTTCATCGCGGAAAACAAAGACTCCTGGGAGAAGATCCGCGTGTTCGATGCCGACGTGGCGTGAGTCCGCCGCGTCCAGCCTGAGATCCTTCCGATGCCCGCATTGGATTCGCCACGATCAGCGGTCAACATGTCGCCCATCCCGCCCGTGACCTGGCTGCAGTGGACCATGGCAGCAGCGACCGGAATCGCTCTGTCCCTGTTGATGTGGCATGCGTTGCTGCTGGATAGCGACCTGGTTGGCGGTGATACCTGGCCCTATTTCATTCCGCAAAAACTGGTGCTGGCCGAAAGCTTAGCCAGGAACGAGTTGCCCCTGTGGCACGATCTGACGGGGCTGGGCTACCCGCTGCTGGCTGAGAGTCAGGCAGGAGTGTTCTATCCCTCCAACCAGATTCTGTATCGAATTCTGGACGTCAATCTCGCTTACTATGCCAGCATTGTCGCCCACTATGCCATGGCGTTTGTGTTTGCGTGGCGGTTTGCCCGATGCCAACATGTGTCCCACTGGGCGTCTTTGCTGGTGGCACTGATCTTTGTCTACGGCTGGTTTCCAGCTCGGATTTCACTCGAATGGAGCATCATTGGAGGTGTCTGGCTCCCGTTGACTCTCTGGCAGACGCACGAGTTTCTGGCCCGTCCCTCCCGTTGGCGATTCGCGATTCTCACAACCTGTCTGGCCACGCATCTTCTGGCCGGACACTTCACCCTCGCATTCATCAACCAGCTTTGCCTGGTTTGCTATACAGCTCTTCAACTGGTTCTTCGGCGCGGACATGATCGTCCCTCGATCGGCGCGGCGGCAGCCGTTCCGGCTGCCATTGCTCTGAGCGTCATCATGAGCGCAGCCCAGCTGATCCCGTCGATGGAACTCAAACAAATCAGTCAGCGCGAAGGCGCCAAAACCGAATTTGATCCCGGTTATGGACATATGCCACCGGTGTATCTCACGCAGTTGGTCGCATCATGGACGTGGTGGCATGATCGGGATATCAGGGATTCCGGAAAAATGCTGCACCTGCCGGGTTCCATCGACAGCGCGACCAATGCCGTGGAAGCCCATTTCTATTTGGGTTTGATCCCGCTGGCTCTGGCTGGGTTGAGTCTTCTGCGCACGACATATCGCTCCGTTCCTCCCGTTGCGGTCCGTTGCTGGCTGATTCTTGGATTGGCAGGGATTGTGTACGCGACGGGCTGGCTGCTGCCAATCACCAGGCATCTGCCAGGCTTTTCATACTTCATGGGACCAGGCAGATATACGATTGTTTCCACTCTCGCCGGGGCGATTCTGAGCGGAATTGCGCTGGACTCTCTGGTACGCCATCAGAAAATCCGGTTCGTGGCAGTGTTGATCATTGGAGTGATCACATGGCACGACCTCCAGTGGTCTTCACATGGTGTTGCTGATGCTGTTGAGGTCCCGTCGATTTTGTCGCACCGGGAAGAAAGCTGGGTTCGGGAGTACTTTCGGAATCAACCCCCTCGAACCTGCCGGTTGTTGTCCAGCGGTCCCAACGTCGCGAATATCTTTGATGTCAGCTGCGTCCCGCAGTATCTGGGAATTGGTCCGGCCGTCTATTTCGGAGAACAATTCGACCTGGAGACTCAGCCAGACAGCGATCGCTTTGCGTCACCCACACAGATTGCCAGACTCCAGATGCTGGGTGTGACACATGTCCTGACGACAGAACCAGCGGGTCAGTTCGAAGCGGTCCTGGAGCCAGTCAACACACAGCCAGACGCATTGCTGAATCGAATTTGGGGACGAGGCGGCAAACCGTGCTACCTGTACCAACTCAGGAAACCGGGTCAGCGACTCGAATCGAATCCAGCGAGGGCTCTGGTGGACTGGAGGACTCTGCAGTCCACTTCAGCAGACATTTCATTTGAAGTGACGCTCAGCCAATCCGCACAGGTCGATCTGAAAGAACTCATGTACCCGGGATGGACGGCCGAGATTGATGGCCAGGTGGTCCAGTCGGTCCCAGGCGACCAGCTGGCACGTTCCGTACGCATGCCCGAAGGCACACACGAGCTGCACTGGAAGTTTGAGTCATCAGCAGTGCGTCACGGCGCATGGATTTCCTGTCTCACGCTGCTTGGCGTTTGGATCAGCACGCTCCTGCCAGTTCGACCTGGGAAGACTGACAAGCAGCCATCATCGATGGCCCATGGACTAACCAGTCTCAGGATCTGACGGCTCGGTGCTTTCCGGCGCCGCGTTCGAGCCGACTCGGCAGGCGATGATGGTCAGATCATCAGGTTTGCCTGGGATATCAGTCAGATCGTCTGCCTGTTCCATCCGCACCTGAGCCAGTTGAACCACACTTTCGCACGCCTCGCGAAGCGGGCCTGTTCTAAGGAGTTGGGACATTTCTTCAGTTGAAACGTTGTCGGACAAACCGTCACTGCAGAGAATCAGAGTGTCTCGCGCCGCCATCTTCAATTCTGGTCCAAGGGAAACGCTCATATCTTTCTGACCGATGACATTCGACACGATGTGACGATCCGGATGCAGCATCGCTTCTTCTTCATCCAGCACGCCCGCCTCCACGGCATAACCAACAGGCGCGTGGCCAACGGACTGCCACTTGATCCGGCCGCGCTGACTGATCAGTGTGATCAATGAGTCGCCAACATGGTACGGCCGAAAGAAATCCTTTTGCAGTTCGACAACCGCCAGGGTCGTCGCGGCTCCATGTCCCAGTTCCATCACCGCCTGGTTAGCTGCTTCGATCGCATCGAGGAGCGTTCCCCGTAAGGATACGTCCTGATTTTGCTCCAGATGTCGGCGAATGCACTCGATCGCCTGAGCCGCTGCAATTTCTCCGGACTGATGCCCACCGACACCATCTGCGACGACAAGCACGCCGCTGAAATAATTGACTTGAAAACAGGCACTCGCGTCTTCACTGGGAGTCGTTCTGCCTGGACTTCCGTGACAATAAGCCGCCACCTGCCGTGTCGCCACCGTGAATTCCCGTACCTCGGAGAAGTTTGCCTCGAGGAACACCTCCGTCAGTGGCAGTTCTGACCGCCCGGTCACGCCGCGCGTCTCCCGGAGCCGCGAGACGCAGCGGGGGCTCGGCGACGACGCTGTTTTGCATAGCGGACGGTGCGAGGACGCAGCCGCCGAAATGCCGACAGCATCTGATCAGCGTCCCGGTAACGGCTCGCCGGGCGCAGGCTGATCGCCTTACGCATGAATGCGACGAAATCCGGATGCACTCGACCACGCAGCTTGTGCGCGCCCGCGAACGGCCACTCATAGGGCCATTCCGGCCAGCTGCCGCTCAGCATGCGATAGACGATCAATCCAATGGAGAATACGTCAGATTTGAGTGACGGACGTCCCATTGCCTGTTCAGGTGCCATGTAACCCACGGTACCAGTTCCTGACCCATGGAGTGTTCGTTGCGAAATCTTTGCAATCCCGAAGTCTGCCAGACGCACCTGCTGGCCGTCAAACAAGATGACATTTTCCGGCTTGATGTCGCAGTGGACAATTCGCTGTCGATGGGCATAAGCGGCACCATCCAGAATCTGCTCAGAGAAATTCAAAGCGGTATCCAGCGACATCCGCCGTCGCAATCGGTCATCCAGTGTTTCGCGCCCCAGTTGGAAGACCATCACCAGGCGGTCATCAATGATACTGGCATCTCTGAGCGAAAGGATGTTCCGATGTTCCAGTCGCGATGTTGTCCGAATTTCGCTGCGAAAATCGCTCAGCACTTCCGGTGTCACCGGAGTGGCGTGGGGAACTTTGATCGCGACGCGAATGCCCAGGATCGTATCCATTGCCTGATAGACAACAGCAAATGCCCCAATCCCAATTCGGCGTTCAACCCGGTATTTGCCAAGACGCTGGCGTGATCGAAGATAATGTGTCAACTTGAGTGAGTCAGCAGGCAATCCGTCAGGCCTTCGTACACACTGCTCAGGCTCCTCCGGCAGTCCGGGAGAGTTTGGGCAAGAGGAAAAGATGCTCGCGAACGCAGGCGAAGCATCCGCGCGAAACCGCAATCCGTACTTAGACTTCGGGTGAATCGCTGGCTCGACTAAAGGCTGAGTTGCCGGGAGTGCCTGCAGCCGGACTGAGTGTCCACGGAATTCATGCGGGTTCCGCGTTGCCAACCAGCAGAGTCTGCCGAACTGATCCCCGGAACCTCTGTGTACGTGTCGTCAAAATATGATGCGGCCCCGGCTTAAGGCAAATTCACCAGGAAGCAGTCATCGTCGCCGGTTCCGTTGAGCTTGTTCGTGTTAACAGGACGAATGAGACTTTGACGGAGTCCGTACGGATCACTCCACAGTCCTTAAAGGTGACGACGTAATGATGCTGGCTGAGTATCGAATCGATCTGGGCTGTTTTGGCGGTCCACTGGACCTGCTGCTGCACCTGGTCCGTCGGCATGAACTGGACATCTGTCGCATCTCGCTGGCAGGAATTACCAGTGAATTCAATCAATACCTTGAAGTCCTCGAACTGCTGGACCTGGAGCTGGTCGGTGACTTTATTGTCGTTGCATCAACACTGCTGGAGATCAAGAGTCGTGAGGTCCTGCCCGTCCCGGAGGAATCGGCGGACGACGAGTTGGCGGAGGACATCAGCGACAACGATCTCATCCAGCGGCTGCTGGACTACAAGCGGTTTAAGCGCGCAGCACAGAAACTAAATGACCGCGCATCAGAATGGCTCGAACGGTATCCTCGACTGAGTGACGACCGCCCGAAGTCGGCCGGAGAACGACTTCCGGACCGAGTGCGCGGAGTTGAGATCTGGGATCTTGTCAGCGCACTGGCAAGGATCATACGGATTCCCGAAATCACCGAACAAACCACGATTCGGATGGATGAAACACCGCTGTCCGTCCATCAGGATCGAATCCGTCGACGTCTGAAACTGGAGGACCGAGCGGAATTCAGTTCATTTTTCGACGGAAACAAAAATCAGTCCCGCATCGTCGGTGTCTTTCAGGCGATTCTGGAACTGATCCGTCACGAGCAGTATCGCGCCGAACAGTTCGACGACCACGGCGAGATCTGGATCCTGTCGCCGCTCGGTCGGTCACTCTAAATCCTGCTGGTACCTATTCGGAAATCTGACTTGAGTCTCACGCGCAGAGAACTTTTGCCCCCGCAACTCAGTCATTCCATCAGCGGCAAATCTCGAGTGGTGCGGTCGTGCAGATCCGACCGCGGCAACCGAAGTTCCACCTCCAGCTCGGTGTCCCCGAGCAGGATCCGATCTCCGTGACACAGAATATGCCGGGTCACGTCGTGGGTATTCACAATGGTCAGATTTGTGGAATCCAGGTCCACCAGTTCAAACTGCCCGGCTGAATTGACACGAATTTCAGCGTGCCGCCGGCTTAACTGCGTGTCGGCAATCGTAATATCGGCCGAATGACTGCGGCCAAGCACGACAGGAAGCTGCCCCGGCGTCAACTCGTGCACACCTGTGGGAAAAACGCCACACTTGAGAATGAGTGTTGGGACCGTCAAAACGAATTTCACCTGCTGTCTACGGGCACGGCAATCAATACATTCGGCACGGACGATCTGAGTGGTCTATCACGCATCAGAGGATTCAACCGATTGCCAATGCCTGCCGACGTCAGCAATTCAGAACTGCCGCAACTCGGTCAACTCTGCGCGAGCTAGCATTATATGAATTCCTGGATCGATGGAACCGGAATCCGCGGGTGATTTCGAAGCTCAGGGCTCCTGATCTCAGCGGAATATTAGGTGACACCAGTTTCGGGGTCGTCGAGGGTATAGCGAAGTCGAAAATCGGTTCCGGGGAATGTGGAATCGGTTGCATT
>JBDOMX010000585.1:0-3997 GCA_039831615.1 Planctomycetaceae bacterium | reverse complement strand
GGGATTCAGAATTGAAGGCATAAACTCAAAGGGCAACATTTCCCATTCGTCCTTCCCGCTCGAGCCGTTTCGGGGCAGCGTGATTTTGAAATCCCGGGTCGGGATTTGAGCAAGGCTCTGATAGCCAATGTTCCCGTCGACATCGCCATAAACAATGTGCGCACCCGGAGCAACATAGTCCCGCATGCCGTCGCGGAACGAGTCCCAGTCTTTGGCACGCATCATCTTCAGCATGCCATTGATCGACGAAGTCTTCGCCGGTGCATAGGTCGATTTCAGAGTGAATACCTCACCGGGCTGTTCCCCTTCGACGAGATGGTTGACCACCGGGCCATGGATGGATTCGCGAATATCCAGCTCAATGGTCGGCCCCTCTTTGACTTCAATGCGTTCCTGTCGATGCGTGAATTCAAGCCATTCATTTCTGAATTGGTACTGATTCGGATTCTGCGGATTGATCGTTTCCTCGAACAGATCTCCACCGTCCGTATTCATGGCCGTGGCGGCCCACGAACATCTTTCGTTGAAGCCGACCAGGAACGCCGGTTCGCCCGGCCAGGTCATTCCGCGAACATTGTAACGCCCTCCCGTCATGTGAATCTCATAGGTCGTGTTTGGATTCTGCACCGTCAGTTGAGGCTTGCCGCCCAGAATCGGCTTTCCGGTTGTCGATCGTTGACCCGAGACGACCCAGTTATGACTGGCCTTGATCGACTGCGGGGGAGGCAGCGGATGGAAAAACGCCGCTCGCTTCTTTTTCTGCGCATGATTCATCAGTTTGTCGTAGGTCGCCGGCCAGGACCGCCTGAATTCCTGTTCCGATACAATGGCCGCCGCGTCGTCAATGGCCGGGGCCTGGTTCCTGCGGGTCTCATCCACACGGTACGCATCCGGATTGTTTTCGAATTGACGTTTGGCTTTGACTTCGGCCCGCCACGCTCGATCAAAGTCGACAGCCAAACGCATCCAGATGGCCAGAGAGTGGTCCGCCGACCAGGGGGCCGGGTGTCCTCCGAGTTTTTCAAAGAGCGGAGGCAGCCGGCGTTTTCTGTGTTCCATACAGCGGTTGATTCCTGCGGCGAATGCGTGGAGATTGGCCCGGTCTGTCGGGTCCATGACAGTCAGCTCACGTCTGGCATTTTCTGCGACATTCAATGTTCGCGACAGAGTGTCTGACTCAACATTTCTGTTGTTCTCGCCGGGGCCCAGAATCTCCGATAAACGACCCTGTGCCTTGCGACGAATCAGCGTCATCTGCAGCAGGCGATCTTCTGCCGTTGCGTAGCCGGCACCCCAAAACAGAGCTTCCTCTCCTTTCGCGTAGACATGAGCAACTCCCCATTGATCTCGGATGATCTCGACCTCTTCGGCAGAAATCCCGGTGACCCACATCAGCGTCAGGACGATTGGCAGGAAGTATTGTCGTTGCATCAATCCCGTTCCTTTTCATTTGCAGATTCGTCCGGGTTGCCGGACACATCGGTTCACAATGAATCAGATTTCTTCGTTGCTTCCAGACGCGTGTCGTCTCTGACGGTGACACGGTGATTCTCTTTCAGAGCAGACAGTGTTCATTCGATACTTTCGGGATCGACGATCGGCAGCAACAGATGCGAAGGATGCCGCGGAGACATGTGGATCGTATTGACGCCCATTTCAGCCGGCACAAACCCCCAGCCGCCAATCGGTTCGGGTGCCATCGTCGGCGCCATCACCATGACTTCGAGCGAATGGCCCGGTTCGATGATACTGCCGGTGGGATGGAGTTCGATCACGAACTCCTGCACCTTGCCCGGCTCGAGCGGCATTTGCCTGTCAAAAGGATAAACGGGCTCGGCTGCAGTCGACGTCGGACCGACACGACTCATGGACGCCCGCAGATATCCGCGCTGCAGGTATGTACTCTCGCCGATCGGATCCACTTCGCTGAGCACGACGAGGAATGTCGTATCCGCTTGAGTCGAAGCGCCATACAGGTGGACCACCGTGGGGCCCAGCAGCACCGTTTCCTCTGCGAAGGGCTCAGTTCGAAAAATCAATCCGCCGATCTTCGCGGGTTTGTGAGGATAGCCTGCCTCTCCGTAAACATAAGTCGCTCCTGCCGGGTAAAGGTAGTCTGCGGTGATACTTTCGGTCGGCTCCTGCTTTGTGAGCGTGCGGTCTTTCGCAAGGAAGAACTGTGTCCATCGCGTCCCCGGGACCGGCAGCTGATCAATCTCGGCCACGCGATCAGGCACGGACTCGATCTTTCCTCGCATGCTGAGCCACACCTTGATCGGTTTTCCCGCCATCGCCCCATTGGCCTCCCCTTTCAGCCAGTGATTGAAGAAGCGAATTTTCTCCCGGCGAACCTCCATGGAGCGAATGTAAAAGCTGTGAGTGCCCTCAGCGACCAGCATCTTTCGTGGTCCCTGCAGTCGGTCAAACACCCGTACCGCCGTCGACAGCACACTCTGGTCCTGCCAGCCAAAGACGACGTACGTCGGAACATTGATACGCGACGCAACAGAATTCACGGAATGCTGCGCATGCCAGTCATCGTATTGAGGTCGTTGCCGCATCTGGTCCCAGGTGGGATTCGGCGGCCGCTCGCGAATGGTCTCCGCGCACTTCGTGTCTCCATGATCAATGTGGACGCGAGCCGCCCGCTCAGACTGCTCCCGTTGCGCTCCCTGCGACCACATGTACATGAACGCGTAATTGAAGATTCCGCCGGGATAGCCAATGTCCCGGTAGATATCCGCCGGTGCCGCGCCGGGGATAATCGCCTTTAACGGCCCAGGGTTGTGGGCCGCCACGTAAAACTGAGTGATACCGGATCCCGAATGCCCGAACATCCCCACACAACCGTCGCTCCACGGCTGGCGGGCAATCCACTCAACGACTTCCGCCCCATCCCGGCCACCCTGTTCCGCGTGAAGTGGGTCTTCCACACCGGAGGAACATCCCGTCCCGCGGGCATTCGCTCCCATCACTGCATAGCCGGCGGCGAGGTAGTCGGAGACTTCTGTCGAAATGGTCTGATTCCAATCCGGCGCCACGATGGAAGCGTCGTACATATTATAGATCAGCAGCGTGGGATAACGTCCCTGCGGCGACGGACGATAGAGTGTGTATGCAATCTCAATCCCGTCAGAGATCGGCAGGTAGCCGAAATGGTGCACCCATCGATCGTCCGCCGCAGCACTTGAGAACACCGACGCGATCAGCAGGCTCGTGATACCGACGATGACTGCAAATCGCCTCAGGCGTCCATGGATGCCAGGCTGAATTCTTTCCTCATCCATCACTGCCTCGCTGTTTCGGATAACAATTGCTGATCGCTGCGCGACGCTTTGGCCGCGTGCGGCTGGTCGTCAGTTCGATGTGTGACATCTTCAAAACGAGCACGTCCTCCTGGATTTGACGTCAGCACCTGACCAGCCATTTGCTGTGTGCTGCGTCTTCATCGCTGCGGCACACCTGGCTGGGTCTGTTGCCTATGCAGTTCTGCCAACGCGGTCAATTGACGAACAATGCCGGAATTCGAGGTGGCAACGTTGTGTTGTTCACTCGGATCGCTTTCCACGTTGAACAGCAGGGGCGGATCGTGCACTTCGACTTCCCAGGCGCCCCAGACCTGCACGGTCGAAGGATTCGTGGTCTTGAAATGCAGCTTCCAGGGCCCCTGTCGAACGGCCCACAATTCGGTCCCAAAATAGTAAAACATCCTGGCTTCCCGACCGGAATGGTTTTGCAATAGGACGGGTGCAAGATCCTGTCCATCGATCGGTCGGTCTGCCGGCACCGTGCCGCCACCCAGTTTGATGAGCGTTGTGAACAGATCCATCGTGGTGCCAAAGGCTGTTGTCGTCACGCCATGCCGGATCTTTACCGGCAATTCCAAGAAGGCCGGGACGCGGAATCCACCTTCCCATGTCCTCCCCTTGCCCTCAAACAATGCCCCGGCTGATACGCCGTCGAGTTTCTTCGCGAGCCACGGTCCATTGTCAGAAGT
>JBDOMX010000884.1:0-3999 GCA_039831615.1 Planctomycetaceae bacterium | reverse complement strand
GGGAGATGAGATTTCTGGCGAGATGGTTGGCATCTGCAGGATTTCCCGACCACTCTTTTCCGTGATGCTCGACATAGCTGAGCAGCGATTTGTCACAACTCGCCACCTAGACTACGAGACTGATTGTCTGGTGGCGGCATCGCGGGACGTACCCATTTCGTGCCCTGTGGTTGAGGATCTGATGTGGTGCGAAATCGATGATGAAACTCATCTCACCCGCGCCCGCAACGAGATTCATCCAGTCGTTCAGAAAGGAGACGCGGAGGCAGACGATTTCGATAGCCAGCGACTGCGAAGCAAACTCAGCAAGTTCAAGACGGTTGGATTCTTCGCCGAGCGGGATCTGATCATTCGCCACCTGCATGATGTCTTTGCAACCGTGAATGAGCACCAGATCCGTGCCTGCATCATGTTCGGCACGTTGCTGGGCAAGCTGCGTCACAATGACTTCATCCCCTGGGATGACGACCTGGACATCGTTGTCTTCGACTTCGATGCCTTCCTGGAACAGTGCACGCCAGAACTCCAGCGACAGGGATACACCGTTGAGCCCGACATCCGAAACAAAAAGAGAATGGGATGCCGCATTTTCCGCGAAGACAGTGCGAAGGTTCCCGGCAAACCTGGCTTGCGTTTTCCCTGGATCGGCATCTGGGAACACGAAGTCGGAGAGGACGGACTGATTGTGCTCCCGCCCGAAGAAGTACGATACAGGCTGGAGGATTTTCTACCCCTTGAGCGAACGGACTTCCTGGGCGTTCCTCTCGGAGTTCCCCACAATCCGACACAGATCCTTAACACCTATCTCGGGTCCGATGATTGGATGGAATTGTGTCAATTGCCTTACCGGGATCATCGGAACGGAGGAGGCCTTACCGGCTTTCCCGACAATAAGTTCAAGTTACAGACTGTGCTGGACTATCTCACTTCCGAGCACTCTCTAGCGATCAGTGGGGCGGGTGCCAACGATGCCGATTGATGCCGCTCGATGGCGATACCCGACGCTCGCAAAACCTGAGTCGGACGGCCTCTACTGCTACTACATTCAGAGACGCATTTCCGTTTGGTTTTCAGTTCGGCTCGCCGGCCGCCTGGGAGCCAATGCTGCCACCGTCCTCGACCTGATCTTTGGCGTCGCGGCCGCCATGCTGGTGTTGCTGGATCACTGGCTGTGGGGCGTGGTGCTGATTCAGGTGTTTGGAATCTTCTCATGCGTTGACGGAGAGATCGCCAGAATCCAGGACCGCTCGTCCAGGATCGGCGATTTCCTGGATACGTTGACCGATCGGGTCACCGAACTGCTGCTGCTGGGGGCGATCGCTTTCTCTCTGGGTACACGAGTGGATCGAGTGAGCGCGCTCACCGCGGGCTTCGCCCTCCTCGGAGGCGTCTTTGTGCTAACGACCAGTGCCGAGAAATTTCGCTCGGCCTGGCAGATGGGGTATCCCAAGCGTCGGTTCGAGCAGCTGTTTGGCCTCTTCTGTGCGGGAAGCGACGGCCGCCTGCTGATGTTGTCGATCGGACTGGTCGTGAGCGAACTCACCAGAGACGGTTCGTTTCTGCTGTGGTTGTTATGGGCTTTGGCCGCAGCGGCTTACGTCAATTTTCTCGTTCGCATCGGCTTGGTCTACCGACACTTCAGAGCCGGACACTCTACCGAATCATGAGTACCACTCCTCGAAATGTGACCGATCAGGCCGATCTCGCCGAATTCATTCGCAATCGAGGCCCCCATTGCCTGCTCGTCGCCCGGCACGGGGAAACCGAATGGAATGCCGAGGGGAGGCTGCAGGGACAGCACGACATTCCGCTCAACAGCCAAGGCTGCGGCCAAGCTCTGGACGCAGCGCAATTTCTAAAGATTGTTCCACTCGTTCAAATTCATTCCAGTACTCTCGGACGCTGCCAGCAAACGGCACGTCCCATCGCCGAGGCCAACATCGGCCGACCCAGCGTTGTCTCCAGCGACTTACTCAAGGAGACCACGTTGGGCGTTCTCGAAGGCGAGTTGATAGGACGGCAGTCCACCGCCGAGTTGACTCGGCACTACCAGAACTTCTCCAGAGACGAGATTTGCTACCGCGTGCCAAACGGTGAGAACCTGCACGATGTTGCTGCGCGTGTGCAGCGCTTCTTCGCCGACCAGGACGGGCTCTTGAATGGACCGGGAACCCATCTGATCGTGGGACACAGAAACGTGAATAAGATGATCCTGAAGCACCTGCTCGGGCTGTCGTTCGACGAGGGATTTCGGATCGAACAAGAGCACCAGCGGCTGTACCTTTACTTCGGCGCTTCGAAGGAGCTGTGGTCCTGCTGGGTGGAGGGAACGACCGCACGCCTCACACCCGGGTATGCCACCACGACGGACAACAGCTATGCATAATCAGGACACACCACCAGAAAAACCGAAGGAGATTCACTTGAAAACAGTCTATATCGCAATGAGCGCCGATCTGATCACGCCGAACCACGTGAGCATCATCCAGGAAGCCAGAGCGCTGGGCGAGGTCGTGATCGGTCTGCTGATCGACAGCGCCATCGCCGGCTACCAGCGGTTGCCCTACATGCGCTACGAGCAGCGCAAGGTCGTTCTGGAGAACATCGTCGGCGTCAAAGAGGTCGTGGCTCAGGAGACCCTGGACTTCGTGCCGAACCTGCTGAAGATCAAGCCCGACTATGTGCTTCACCGCGACGATTGGAACACGGGCGTCGTGCGGGAGACCCGCCAGCGCGTCATCGAAACGCTCAAGCAATGGGGCGGCGAGCTTGTCGAAGCGGACCATATGCCCGGCATCACAGCGACGGCACTCAACCGTGCCATTCAAGAGGTGGGTACCACGCCGCAGATGCGTCTGAGCATGCTGAAGCGGCTATTGGAGGCCAAACCACTGATTCGCATTATCGAAGCGCATAGCGGCCTGACGGGGCTGATTGCCGAGACCGTTTCCGTCAAAAGCGACGGCTGCGTCCGGGAGTTCGACGGCATCTGGATGAGCAGCCTCACCGATTCGGCCGTCAAGGCCAAACCCGACATCGAGTATGTGGACATGACCTCGCGCACGAACACGGTCAGCGATATTCTTGAAACCACCACCAAGCCCATCATCTTTGACGGCGATACCGGTGGGATCCCCGAGCATTTCGTATTCATGGTCCGTACGCTGGAGCGTCTCGGCGTCTCGGCCGTGATCATCGAAGACAAAAAGGGGCTGAAGAAGAACTCGCTCTTCGGCACCGACGTTAAGCAAGTCCAGGATAAGATCGAGGCCTTCGCTCACAAGATCTCCTGCGGCAAGCATGCCCAGGTGACCGACGACTTCATGATCATTGCCCGCATCGAGAGCCTGATTCTGAAGGCGGGCATGGACGACGCGCTGACGCGTGCAAAGGCCTACATCGACGCCGGTACGGACGGCATTATGATTCACAGCAAGGAGCCGACCGCCCACGAGGTGCTGACCTTCTGCAAGGAATACGCGAAGTTCGAAAATCGCGTGCCGCTGGTGACGGTGCCTTCGACATATTCCCGCACGACCGAGGACGAACTGGCGGCGGCAGGCGTTAACATCGTAATCTACGCCAACCAGCTCTTGCGCAGTGCGTACCCCGCCATGGTGCAGGTCGCCAAGAGTATTCTCAGTCACGGCCGCGCGGCCGAGGCCGAGGAATGCTGCATGCCCATCAAGGACATCATCAGCTTAATTCCGGAAAGGGCGTAGACTGAGCATGATTCGCTGTCAGGACTTTGTCGATTGGCTTAGGGCGCTCGGCGTGGATTTCTACACAGGCGTGCCGGATTCGCTGCTCAAACCGGTTTGCTTTTATTTTGCCGACCATGCCGGCGACAAACATATTGTGGCGGCGAATGAAGGCGGGGCAGTGGCCCTGGCATGCGGATACCATTTGGCCACGGGGAAAGTGCCGCTTGTTTACTTGCAGAACTCCGGTCAGGGCAACGCGATCAATCCGCTGCTTTCGCTGGCCGACCAGGATGTC
>JBDOMX010000406.1:0-4005 GCA_039831615.1 Planctomycetaceae bacterium | reverse complement strand
CTGCGGTTCATCAAACGTTGTCTACAGCAACTCCTGCGGTTCATCAAACGTTGTTTACAGCAGCTCCTGCGGTTCATCCTGCGGACAAGTTGTCAACTCCTGCTCAAGCAGTTGCGCCCCTGTGGTCGTCAGTTCGTGCGGAAGCAGCTGCGGTCCTGCTGCCAGTAGCTGTGCATCCAGCTGCAGCTCAGCCCCTGTCTGCGGATCGGCATGTGCCACAACTTCCTGCGGAAGTTCGTCGTGTGGTGCGTCCGCCTGCGCAGCTCCATCCTGTGGCGGCTGCAGTCCATGCGGGACTTCAGGTTGCGGGAGTTCATCATGCGGGGCAACCGGTTGTGCTTCTGGCGGATGTGGTGCGGCGGGTTGCCCATCCGGCGGATGCTCTGCAGCCAGCACTGCAGCGCCGGCATCGTCCGACCATGGTGCCGCTGCAGCGGGTTCCGGCGTTGAAGATGCTCCGGCACCTCCGGCCGATGACAGCGGAGACGCGGCGCCAGCTGCGGATGAAGCTGCACCAGCTGCACCAGCTGCACCAGCTGCACCAGCTGAAGAAGCTGAAGAAGCTGCCGCTGCGGGAGCAGAAGCCTGAGCCAGCGCAGAATCCGCGGACTCGGCACCTGACATGATCAGTCGCAGAATCCTATCAGGACTTCGGAAGAAGACGGCATGATGCCGTCTTTTTTTAATTCCGAATTGGCAGGCCAGAACGACGCCCGGCTGGTAAACTGAATCAGGAAGCAGAGCGGCACGGTGCCCGAGTGATTTCTGCTGGTTTCGTGGCGATCGAGTGCAGTGCCTGTTCCAGCCGGCCCGACGCCAGTAACCTCTGTCAATCTGCCGTCTGGCCAAGGTTTCTGTGTTGACAATTCTGATCCCAGGTGTGGACGGTGCCTCATTTTGTGTGGTTGAACATCGCGCGGAAAACGTGTCCCGGTTCCGAATAAAGCTGGTTTGTTTCAGTCTCCTCATCGTTGGCCTGAGCGGGACCTGTAACGCCCACCCAGGTTCTCATGTGGACGCATGGGCTCGCATTGACACCCATCTTGATGTTCGCGTGACGCTGTTTCTCGACAACGTCCTCGCATGGCAGGAGATCCATCGACAGCCCGGTGATTCGCTGGTGCCGGCCGCCGTCGCTCGGACGGCCGTGGAGCGGTTCGATGAGATTCTGCTGACGATGCTGATGATCTACGACGAAGATGGCCATCGGCTGCCGGCACGGATCGACGACCGGCCAGTTTGGGAACCCGCCGCAGCCGGCCTCGACCTGGCGGCCGACGCAGGATTGAGACTCAGCTGGACGTTGCGCTATCCCTGGCAGCCGCAGCAGCGATCGTTTTCCGTTCAGCACAGCTTTGTGGAGCATCGCGCGGAACCGGCAGCAGAAACGTCGAGTTTGCCGGGGAATTCCCCCATTCCTGCAGAACTTCGTCTTCGAGTTCGCGATGCCCATTCAGGTCGTCGGGTGGATGCGGTGATCGGCTATCACCTGCCTCACACCATTTTGCTCCCCGTGGGGGAGACTGTTTCAAAAAACCAGCAAAATCACACGCCGACATCGGCGCGTTTCGTCCTTCTTCCGCGTGTGCTGATACACGAGTTTGCAACACCGTTAGTACTGACGTCCGCAGCCATCGACTTTCCCGGGCAGGAATCGTCAGCTGACCGACAGCATCCCACCATGGATTCCGTCAGGACCCGAGAACTGGCTGCCGACTGGGTTCGTAATCACTGTGTGGTTTCCATCGATGGTCGCGCCGTTGCCGCTCAGTCGATATTTGTTGGTTTCCTGACCGCCGAAAACGAGCAGATTGAGGGTTCGGATTCCGTGCCGTTGATCGGGACGCGTCTGGGAATCCGGACCACACACTCCATCGACGGTTCGCCGCTCCATGTCGAAGTGTCCTGGGACAAGGCACCCAGAAATGTCAGTCAAATCCAGGTCCACACCACTGACGGAGCGAACAGCACATCACAAGTCGTCGAATGTAGCAATGACGTTCCCAATTCCGCGTCAATGGGCTACAAATGGAATCTACCAAACCGTGCTGCGCTGGCCGGCGATGACATGGACCAAAAGCCATTCGGTCACAGCCGATCAGCGGAAGTCACAACTTCCGGACCACACGGGTCGGATGAGCATTTGTGGCGCCAGCCGCGTGCAGGCGGGATCGTGCGCTGGTTACCGTGGGCGGTGCTGACGATCGCCATTGCCGGAATCATCGCCGGGATTCGATGGAGATGGCGAACGTCAGTGACGACGGCCACGATCGTGCTGGCGGCAACGGGCCTGCTCGCACTGTCGTTGACACCTCGGCCGACGGAACCGAATGCGGAATTTGCCGGGAAACTGATCGATCGAATGCTGCAAAAGGTTTATCGAGTGGTTCTGGTCCGCGACGAGCAGTCAGCCGTGGAACAACTCAGCGAAGTCCTCACCGATGACATGGTCGAAAACGTATTCCGGCAGATCGCCGGAAGTGCTGAGAACACGCCGTTCGTTCTTATCAGTGATGTTCAGGTCGTCAGCTGTGCGACCGCCAGTTTCGTCCCGAACGAACTGGCGGGTTTCAATTGTGAATGGCATGTCGACGGCGAAATCCTGCATTGGGGTCATCGTCATCAGCGAAAGATGTTGTTGACTGGTACCATTTGTGTGGAGTCACACGACCGTAGCTGCCGCATCTCTGATATCTCACTCGAACACGTGAAATACAGCGTCGACCCAGGCAGATCGTAAGTCGAATGACCGGCTGGTGTCCTGTTCCGAAGCTGGTGTCGGCAGGAGGTCCGGTGGATTTCGCAAAACTTGCAATCAGCAGGTGGACAACTAAACTGTAGCGAAATCCAGTACACTGGAGATCAACTGGTCCCGTTCGAGTCTGTCAGGAATCGGGCGGTCACCATCCCTCCTCAGCTCCAACACTCCCACCGCTTTGCCCGCCACCATTTGGACTCAGGTTTACAGACGCCGCCAATCAGTCGGTCGACACGTGGGGGCTGGTTGCAGCGAGTTACTCAGGAATTCAGTTTCATGGTCACAACGAGAACTGTTTGCGCATTGCTGTGTCTCAGCGTCTCTGTCACAGCAGCCGACTGGCCGAGCTGGCGCGGCCCCGAACATAACGGCATCAGCCGTGAAGTTGGCCTGGTTGAACGCTGGGATCCATCCACGGGCATGAACGTCCTGTGGGAATCCCCGATCGGTGGGCGAGCGGCCCCGATCGTGATGAATGGTCGCATTTATCTCGATTGCAGGACAAGTCACGACGTCAGCACAGGCAGCAAAGAAATCATCCATGCCCAGGAGCAGGTTGTCTGCCGCGATGTCGTAACGGGAATCGTCATCTGGGAGGACAAATTCAATGTCTTTCAGACCGACATTCCCGCACCGCGTGTTGGCTGGGCTCCGATGGTGGGTGACCCGGAAACCGGGAATGTCTACATGCATTCCGTGAGTGGACTGCTCCGTTGCTACGACACAGACGGCAAGGTGCTGTGGGAAAAATCGCTGTTTGAAGAATATGGCAAGATCAGTGGTTACGGCGGGCGCACCCAGACGCCGGTGATCGATGAAGACCGCGTCATCGTTGGTTTCTTCGGACTCAATTGGGGCGACACCGCCAAACCACCGCCAAAGATGACGTACTACGCGTTTGACAAGCACACCGGCGAATTACAGTGGACGGCGCCGGTTGGCGGGCCGCCCCTGGATACAAATTACTCCCATCCGGTGATTGCCGTGATTGACGGACAGAGACTGCTGATTGGCGGAGGGGCGGACGGTGGAATTCATGCCATCAATGCCCGGACCGGCAATCCCGTCTGGTCGTTCGATATGTCTCGACGAGGTCTCAATGCAGCTCCGGTCGTCGTTGGTCACCGTGTTTACATCTCTCATGGTGAAGACAATATCGACAACCTCGAATTCGGACGTGTGGAATGTATCGATGGCCGAGGGACCGGCAACATCACGGCGACGAACAGCATCCGGAGGGGGGATGG
>JBDOMX010001036.1:7491-18065 GCA_039831615.1 Planctomycetaceae bacterium | reverse complement strand
CCTCCGGCTGGGCGGCCGCTTCACCCGCCGCTGCCAGATAAGCGGATGTTCGAGCCAATTCCAACTGGTGGACATCGTTGATGCGGTTCAGCAGTCCCGCAAGATGGCTCAAAGGAATGTCGGCCCCCTTGCCTGTCAGTCGCGGATTCTGCCAAACAACATCGTTGTGTTCGTGTTCGCCACCGACGTTGGCGGCCGCCAGGCTGACCGTGACATCCTGCTCGGTATCAGGCAACGGCAAACTGAATTCACGATCGGTCACGATCGGATTCACTGGTTCCATCCATGTGGGAGGCAGACCGTCATCGCCAATGTGGCCAATGACATTGAACTTCCACAACGTGTTCTGTACAGCGCTGACGTGAGCCGTCAATTGCGCCACGTCGGCAGGAGTCGATTTTTTCCATCGCCGGCGGACATCTTCCAGAAGAAATGACCTCGAAGCGCCAGAGTTTGTCAGCATCGTCCACAGCGACGCCAGATATTTGGGACTTAAGTTTCGTTCGCGCGCTGCATCGTGGATTGACTTCGCACCTGCGATCAACGCAGCGCGATCTTCCAGAGTCGCCAGCAGATACCGCTCCAGTGGCAACAGGCCTCCTTGATTTGTGTCGAACTGAATGCCCTGCAGATTGACGGGCTGCCCGCCACCGTCAGCTGTGAACCGCCGGTAAAACGCCTGGATCCGGGCCATGTTCGCATCCGTTTGATCCCGTCGCGTTGTAGACGGCGAAAACGTGATGCCATCAGGCAACAGCACGAGATGCTCAGCCACTGCTTTCGCCGCATCAAAGTACTTTTGAACCAGCGCAGGAGACATCGCCTGTCCGGCCCCTGAATTGATGAAACCCTCACCTGCCGCACCATCAATGGGGAATTCTCGCGTCGGATCGAGTGACTCGACACCGGTCAAATCGCGGATGGTGTAATTATATTCTTCGTTGTTCAGTCGACGCAGCACCACGGGACCAGGATCACCCGCGTTCGCTCGTGCTTCCGCAGCGAGGAACTGTCGAACCCATGTCTGCAGTCGGTCCCGTTCCTCGTCAGTCGGCTGGTCGGAATCCCTGGGCGGCATCTGGCCGCTGTCCAGCATCTCGCGGACCTTCAACCATGCCGGAAGCTGCTGGCGGACCTCGACAATGGATGCGAAAGCGGCCAGATCAAGATCCGCTTCGATGGTCTCGCCGGAATGGCATTCCAGGCAGTACTGCTTCAACAGCGGCTGAAGATCGGATCTGAATGATCGTTCAAACTGACCACGTTCCGCGGGATGATCAGCAGATGCCTGTGTGCCGGCGAGTGCCACCACAGCGGTCGCAACCATCAAACGACGTACGACACTGGCTCGAATCTCTTTGCACACTGCGGCGAGGCTCCCCGAGGCAAACAGTAAAACCATCTCCGGTTCACACCAGCTTTTTTTTGCCAGGCACTGCAAACGATGGATTGGCCATCTCTCCGTCAAACTTGAGGTCTTCGGGGAACAAATCGAGTTTCGATTCGTTCGTGGCAAAGTCCCAGGTGACCCTCTTGCCAGTATAAGCAGCCATGCGGCCCATCACTGCCGTCAGGGAACTGTCGGCAGTCGTGTTGAGTTCCACGATTGGATTTCCCGAAACGATTGCATCCACCAGGTCCTTGTGCTCCTGCTGATAAGCCGCACCAATGTCGCCCTTCATCGACCACAACTCATTGCCGTCCCGGTCGGTGAGCACGGATCCTCGGTCACCACCATAGATGGTCATGATGCCCTCGCTGCCGTAAATGACATTGGAATTGTCGGTGTCTGTGTTCGGAACCTGACGACACATGAACGAGCACATCCGGTTGCCCGGATAAACGTAGTCAATGGCCATGTTATCCCACATTTGACTGTCGTCCGGTCGTGTAAACCGTCCGCCACCACCATAAGCGAGTTCCGGCGGACCACCCATGATCCAGTTCATCGTGTCGATGTTGTGCACCGCCTGTTCTGAAATCTGGTCCCCCGACAGCCAGATGAAGTGCATCCAGTTGTAGATCTGATATTCGGTGTCGCTCATGCCATCCTTTCGAGGACGGTACCAGATGCTGCTGGCGCAGTAGCGCATTTGAGAACCGATAATGTCACCGATCGCTCCGTCGTGAATCCGTTCCACAGATTCCTGATAGCTGGTCTGACGGCGATATTGGGTCCCGGTCACAATCGAGGTGCCGTTGGCTTCTGCAAGTGAGTGAGCCTTGCGACAGATGCGATACCCCGTTGGATCCACACAGGTTGGCTTCTCGGCGAAGACATGCTTCCCCGCTTCGACAGCTTCCAGAATGTGCCGAGGACGAAACCCGGGCGGCGTCGCGAACAGCACCAGGTCAACATCCGGGTCGTCGAGGATCTTCCTGTAGCCATCGATTCCGGTGTGAATCTTCTCCGCCGTCACTGCAACCCGCGCCCCGTAGACCGGCTCGGCCCGCCGGAGCATCGATTCCGGTTTTTTCCCATTCACATCTGCAACGGCCACGAGCTTAACGTTGTCGTTAATGCTTAGCGAATTATTGACGGCGCCTCCCCCACGGCCGCCGGCGCCCACGAGTCCCATGCGAACCGTAGCCTGGGTTGCGCGAGGTTCCGCCCCCCGGACCGGGCGGGGTGTCATTCCCGCGGCAGCAGCCACCGTCGCCACGGTCCCTGATCGAAGAAACGTGCGACGAGTCGACGCGGAGCGCGATGGCATGCTGTGATCGTTGGACATAGTGATTCGGCGAGCGTTGGAGGGAATGTGTGGCAGGAATCTATCCACAGTATAGCGACCCCGGTAGTCGTTGAAACACATTTGGCAGGCAGTCGGCTCGTCCTTTGAGGAATCACCAATAGCCTGTCCTGCTGTTTTCCGGTTGGCAGTTCGCCCTCAACGCGGAATCATATTCAGTCCTGGGAATTAGCACCGCCCAACAGGTCCGGAAGTTTCGATGCCAGGTCGCTGAAACCGTCGTCTCCGATTTTGTCTTTGATGTACTCGATCAACGTCTTCAGGAATCTGCCCGCTTTATCGACACTGATTCCGGATGCCGTAATCGCCGACACAACACCGGCAATTCCGGCGGCCTTGCCACCCAGCAGCCCACCCGCCATCGATGTCAATGACCCCATTAGCCCGCCGCCTGAGCTGCCATCTGTTTCCACTGGATTCTCGGCAAGAAATTCAGAGGCTCCCGGAATCTTTCCGAGAACATTTGAGAACGAAGAATCATCCAGCTGGTCTTTGATGAAGGCCATAACACCGCTGGTGGCAGATTTACTTTCAGCCTCCCCAACACCCAGTCGGTTGGTAACGAGATCGATGAATTCCTGCATGTCGTGGCTCCTCCAGCTGTTGGTTTTCGACCCTTATGAAGCATCATCATAGTGAGGAGATTCTCGTGTGGAAGCGCGTCAAGATCGTACTCGATCCACATAACCACTGACTGAGCACACGAAGAACCTCACGTGCCCACGTGGTAAATCTCGACTTAACTTCGACGACATGGTGTTTGCCGATTTGTTTTTCGAGCCACCACCAGAAGACCATGGGTTTTCCACCGTGCGATCCATCGGCTGATTGAGTCGTGTCCCCATGTCAAGTTCCCAGCAGGGACCCTGATCATTTCTGCCCGGATGCTGATTAGATTCACGTCAACAGGTTCGCTCATGAATTCATCTGAGGCACGAAAGCCAATCATTCGATTGGAACAGTGCATGATTGTACAATTTTCTGACACTCCTGCACTCGCGTCACTCAACGAGGCTACGGAGGAGTTTCTTCCAGCCGGATCGGAACCTTCACCTCTGAGGCACCACGAATGACCGTCAGGACGACCTGATCACCCGGGTTTTTCGATTCGATATAACCGAGGAAATCATCCACTGTTTTCGTGGACTGATCGTCCACGGCGATGATCAGATCAGCGGCCGCTCGGTCCGTTCTTTCAATAATCAGGGGGCCTCTCCGTGTACGCGTGACACGAGGGCCACGCAGGCCGGCTTTCTCGGCGGGACCTCCCGGCGTCATACGTATGACCAGAAGTCCGTCTTTGATTTCGTAAACGTTTTCGATACCGCTATCCGGTCGAATGACTCGTCCATGACGAATGAGCTGAGGGACGACGCGGGCAATCAGATTGGACGGAATCGCAAAACCCACCCCCGCACTCTGGCCGGTGCGACTGGCGATTGCGGTGTTCACGCCAATCAGTCGTCCATGAGAATCCAAGAGTGGCCCGCCGGAATTCCCCGGATTGACCGCCGCATCCACCTGTATGATGGATTTAATCGACCGGTCGCGAGTGACCTGCAGGGAGCGGTTGAGGCTGGAAATGATGCCGGTGGTCATGGTCCGTTCGAGCCCAAAGGGATTCCCGATCGCAAACACCTTCATTCCAACTCGCAGTTGGCTGGAGTCCCCAATCGCGATCGGAAACAAACTTTCGGCCGGCGCTTCGATGCGGATCACTGCGGTGTCGTTGACAGGATCAGCGCCGACGAGTGTGGCGACATAAGTGTTGCCGTCGTAGAGAGCCACCTTGACCTGACGAGCATCTTCAATCACATGATAATTGGTCAGGATGTGACCCCGCTGGTCGATCACGGCACCCGACCCGGCCCCCTCGGAACTTCTTTCCATCATAAACAGGCCGTCGCTGCGGACCGTGCGCGTGGTGATATTCACAACACCGCGATTATTTCGGTCGTAGACAAACACGTTGACGGCTTCTTCGTTCGTAAGATCGTCTGCGTTGTACTGCGGACTGACTTCACTCAGCCTGTTGGAAGCAGGGGCCGAACGTTGCGCGTGGATGAAGTTGTGAGCGGGCGAACTGGCCATCCAGACGGCCACCCATGCTCCTGACAAACCGAAGACAAACGACCACATCGCGTGTTTCATTCCAACATCTCCATCACGAACAATTCCTACTCTTACAGCCGGGGGAGGAGCGCCGCCAGCGTTCCGGCTGCGGCCATCCCCTGTCCGTCCTTCGATACCGCGTTCCGGCCCTGCAGTCAATGTGGATTCAGCTTTGCTGAAACGTGGCCACCCTGAGTGGCGACCGACATGTTGGCATTTTCCGGTAGCCGGTTTCTGCACGCTGTCGCCAGAACGTGGAAATTCAGGAGGGCGTCCCGGCAGCCGGCACGCCCGGTTCAAATGAACGATTTGCGACTCATGTCCTCAACTCAGTCATTGTCGTTGTCGTGCTGAAAGAAACGACGTGTCGCGGCGGCGGCATGTTGTGGCACTGGAATTCGCAGATCGCAGGGCAACGACTTATGCCCGTTAGATGCCTTCCAGTTGAATTGAAGAATTAACGCCTGGTGTTCTTCCAGCAGTTCACAATCGGGCAATCGTTTCAGTCCCAGCAGCCGGTGCCAGTCGTAGGTTCTGCCCGCAAAGACAACTCTGGTGGACCCGATGGTGGCGCAGCGTGGCTTGTTTCTGAGCCAGCGGCCTTTGCAGCAGTTTTCTATGATCTCTGACAAGGAGGTGATTAACATGAAGCCCACTGACGCGGCGATGATCAGCGCCACCAGCAGGAGTCGCGAACCGGCGACCTGCGCACCTCCGAGCATGGCGGGGATGCTGAACATCAGTCCCATGACGACACCGCAGAAGACGCTGGTACCAAACGGAAGATTGCGTCGGGCCCGTTCGTTAGCAATGAACTGTGTCCACTCTTCTTTGGTATATTCCCAGGTCAAAGCTGGTGGAAACTGACGATCACACGACGTCGTATTCGTCTGTGCGTTCTCGATGCTCGACTTCATGGCATCCTCGGGTCACGTGCGGATGGGGATTGATCTCGCTGTTTCGACGGGAACGTCAGGCAATTCCCGACAGATACATTCGTTCCTGTGACGTTTCGTGCTGTGGTCACGGTATCGGAGTTCCCTGTCGCACAAACGACAAATGGATGACTCTGTTACAACCTTTCGTCTTCAAATTCACGACTCGAATGACTTCGCCCAATTCGATCATCTGCTTCGAACGACGTCAGAGATCCGACGACGCGAACGATCCATGGAGCAGACTCTCACGAAGCGCAAAGTTTCCCTTCTCCCGTTGCCGGGAGCAGGCGGCCGCAGGTCGGATGAGGGCAGGTTTTGCACGGCAGTCCTGATCAGGTGCCCGTCGGGATGTGAAAACTCGCGTCGAAGCCCGGTTTGCACTTTCTCGTGGGATCCGGGATCTCAATCCGATTGTTGGTTCATCCCTGTCGACTCACCATTTCGTTGATCCAGATCGGAGCGAAGGGTGAAGTGCAACCCTTGGAGACAGGATAGTCGCGATAGATTCCCAACGACTCTCCGATAGCGAGCGCCCGCTTGCGGGAGTCGGAGAAGTGGATGCCAATCTCCGCCAGTGAACAATTCATCGTCCACTGCACTTCTGGAGCGGCACTTGCCATTTCCGACTCGATGCGATCCAGCAGCCCCGAAAGGTCGAGCCCTTCCGGATTCTTCACGATCCGCTCGGCGGTCAGGCTCCAACCGGCGCGGCCGGCCATCGGATCGCCACTGGCCATCCACCTCTGGCGAAGAGTCTCCTTGTCCGGATGTTTCTTCACAACATAGGAGCTCAGCCAGTCAGCCACTTCCACAAAAGTGACAGACCGCACCATCCGATCCATCTCCTCGGCTGACAGGTTCTTTGGCTTGATCAGAAGAATCGCCAAAAACCGGGCGTCGATGTTCCCGGTCTCCCACAGAGCCGTGGCCAGCTCGTGGTTGTGCTTGATTGTCTTGGCCAGTTTCCGGATGTCGCCTCGTCGGACGCCGAACTGATTTTCGCCCGCACCATGCCTGATGTTCTGCGCTCGCATCTTCTCACTACCAAGTGCTTCAAGTAGCGTGAGTGATTCTTCGAGAGTCATGGCCATAACCTTAGTGAGCGTCCACCTCGACTGCCAGTTCGGGAGGTACGTTTCACGTTATGAATGTGACCGAAGTTCGGCAATCAGCTTTTCGTATACGGGAGACGGGTCCGCGCTATGCCCGAAGTGAGCGATGGCTCGGTTCGCAAGGGCGATCGCCTTTTCAGAGTTGCCAATTGTGAAGTGATCGAGTGCAGATTGCGCCAGTGCAGTACCAGCAGTCACGTGCCAAAATATGATGTGCGATTCGGCGTCGTTTCCAATTCGCTCGTCGATTTGGCCTGCCGCTTCAATTTGGTTTTTTGTCCGCAGAAAGTCGGCGTACAGGCCAAGTGTTTGTTGTGTGTGCCAGTCACCAACTGACGTTTTTTCAGCTGCTTCTGTGTCCGCGAGCTGCGCGTCCCAATCCTCTGCGGAGGTGTCGGAGGATCGCATCAGTTTCCTAATCGCGGCCGTCCACTCATCGTGTTGCATAGTCGGGGCAAGCTCCTGTTGGACGCAAAATAATGAACGACCAGCCGCCCGATACGGGTACATTGCTGTTGCGGCGCACTCAGGTCATACCCTGCTGGCTTCCGTCGGGTTTCACTTTTGACTCGGCCGAAACGAGCATGCTCGATTGATCCCAGGCTTTGGCCAAATCGAATTGGATCCACTCAGGACTGAGGTGAATGTCGAGCGAATCAAGTCGTCCCGGCCCCAGGTTCTGATAGCCGTGTGGAATGTTTGCGGGACCCAAAACGACGTCGCCAGCTTCAGCATCGATGGTCGTGTCGCCAACGGTAAATCGAGCTCGTCCTTCCGTGATTGTGAAAATCTCGTCGTACGGATGAACGTGAAGGGTCGGCCCCTCCCCTACCACGTCAGTGACGTAACGGATCAGCGTGACGTTGGTCTGCAGACTCTTGCCCTCAAGCAGGCCCCGTAACCTCCGACCTGGGTTTTGCCATTCACTGGCGGACACTTTTGCAGGCTCGGTTTTCGATCGAATTGGCATGGCGAACATCTCTTCGGACAACAGCGGAGAAAATTCTGGCTGATACCGATTTAATTGAAGATCAGACTCGGCGCAACAAAGGCACTATTTTTACCAACGTGGTGCAGAGAGGTCGAGCGGACAACGACCGGCATCGCCGGCATGTGGCTGACATTCTGAAGCAGCGAGAACCTGCACACGTCGGGGTGATATACCGTCAGAGCTGGCGCGCTGAGGAACTCGGCAAAACTGCCCAGCTGATACGTGTTCGTATCGTTGCAGTTGGAATATGCCATCAGTCTTCAGTCGACGAACGTCAATCGTAACGCGGTTGTGACGAGTGACGTGAATCTCAAGTCACGGCCCGGCCACGACTCGGATTCACGCAATGGTTCGACGTCGCATTGTAGATGACGGGCATTTGGCCTTTCCATCGAGCCCAGGTGTCATCGTTGGAGATTAGTTCAGCCATGAAGTGAGCCACATTGATTCGGCTGGTTTTGCCTGCATTGAAAATGGCACTTCGCGTCGGCGAAGGATATACATTATATTCGCTGACGGCGGATTCGTCGGTGAGGCTATCAGGGCGGACAGCAGCCCATTCGATTGACTGGTCGGTTGGGCCGATCACGGTTCGGAGATAGTCCGCCGCAACCTCATTATCTACGTGCGGTGGGAGAGCGACGCGAAGCAGCCCGATGACGCACTTTTGGGCAAACGAGATCGGTTCGGCCAGATCGCGGTTAGAGTTACCTGCTGTGTTCATCAGTACGAACCGGGTGGGCCGCTCTGATTTGTTCGCCTTTGCAGCAGCACATAGCCGCCGCGTAGCGTCGGCGACCAGCCTGCGAGGATGTCCGAATACACCCTTGAGCGTCAGGTTGTGCCCAAGACAAGATGCCACAACATCGCAACCGTCGACAAATTCAGCCAGGTCGGCGTCGCTGGCATCAGCGATATTCGCCTGAATCACAGAAAGATGCTGGTGATCCAACAGCGATTGGGGCAACTTAACGGGTGATCGCACGATCGCTCTGACGCGGTGTTCACTATTCAACAATTGCTCAATGAGCAGGCGTCCGGTCGCTCCACTTGCGCCAACGATCAGCGTTGTCATGTCATGTTCGATCCGTGAAGCGACCTGGAGGCATAAAGGTTAGCGATCTATGAGGCCGCAGGCATGCCGACTCATAGATCGTGTGTTAAACTTTGCCGCTTCGTATGCGGAGGAAGCGGGATTCACATCCGGCGTGGACTGCCACTGCTGGCGAGTAGGCTGAGGTCTTTCGCGTTTAGGATGATGTTTGCATTCCCTGTTGTCCACCCGTGTCCTCTTGGTGGTGTCACAAGATCTCTTCCCTACTCGATTGCACCGCCAGCCCCTCTCAGAACCGAACGGGCGCAGTTAACGCATCCGGATCCCGACCACGCGATTGGACTTGGCGTTTTCGGCCGCCCGCAAGCGATTTGCAACGTCAGAAGAAAAAGAATCGTAGCATGACAACGCGTCACGCAGATCATCCGAAAAGTGTGGATGAAACCGCAGCGGATCATTAGGAACTTCGATCAACGGAATGCCACATTTCGTCTCGAGTGAGAGCAATCTGATGTGACGCAGCGCGGCGACGCGTCTCGTCGCGCTGCCACGCCTGAATACACGGGGCCCCGTCGTCACGACACAGGTCGTCCCACAGGGCCACAATTATTCGCAACTTCTCACTCGGCGGAAGCCTGCGTAGTTGTTCAAGTGACGCTTTCATGGGCTGAGTCTACGACGCTCGACTCGGCCTGGGCAATCACGACTCGCTGCTTCCAGCCAGGCTCCCAGACGCACGGTTCCGGATGGCTCGACGGTATCCGGCAGAGCGATTTGCTCAGTTGTATAACGCTCCACAGTCGCTGATCCGATCCCGGTTGCAGCACTCGGCGCAGCACCAGCAGACTCACACGAAACGGATTGGCTCAGTCATCGCGACGACGTCGGTGAAGATCTGAATCAGCGATCGTCATACCACTTCGGACGAAAGCGGCCGCTCATCACATCACGCCAGCTCGGAGCAACGTCACCCGCGATCCCGATCAGTGACACGTCACGCTGCGGACCGCGATGTTGTCGATTGGCTGGTTCCGGATACGATTCGCTGTCCGCATCGTCGGATAAGGCAGGTGATTCTTCGATCGGCAGCAACTCGCGGCAGGCCGTCAGGCAGCGTCGGCATTGATGATTGCTGTTTCCGCCATAATGACGACTCTTCGTGTAACCTTTCGGAACGATACGCAGCGCCCACCGACGAACGAACTCAGCTCCGGGAAGCCTGACGGCTTCCGTTTCATCGCTGCCTCCATGTGTGCTGCCGAACCTTTTCCTGCGGACATCTTGACGTCTTTGGTTGTAAAGCGAAGCGGAGCTTCGCGAACCATGCCGCTGCAAACCGGAGTTTGGGACCGATGTGTGCGCCCCCTCATCCGGCCTGCGGCCACCTTCTCCCGACAACGGGAGAAGGAAAGGAATGGGCGGCATACCGTGCCCGAAACGGAGTTGAGTTTCATCCAGTTTACGTCGGCATCTGAGTCGGGTATTCTGCCGCACACGCGGAGAGTGACACTCCACCGGCACCGACCGCCCAAACCGGAACGCATGACACTTCCCGCATGCCAGGTCGGTTGCAGACTGCCGGGACGTGTGGTGCCCTGGAAACGCCATCGCCCTTTT
>JBDOMX010001036.1:0-7481 GCA_039831615.1 Planctomycetaceae bacterium | reverse complement strand
CAAAGGAATGCTGTTCATGACCGTCTCGTTTAGTCAGTTCGCGCAGACTCTGGAAGTTGAAACAGCGTTCTCCGTTTTGGCCGTCGCCCGCCAGTTGCAGGCGTCCGGCAAAGACGTGGTCGAGCTGGAAATCGGTGACAGTCCGTTTTCCACCACTGCTGAGGCGGTCCGGGCGGGCCTCGCGGCAATTTCGGATCAACAGACGCACTACTGCCCGTCTCTCGGTCTGCCGGATTTTCGCCAGGCGGCAGCGGAATTCGTGAAAAGTGAGTTTGAGATCCCGGCCGCAGGGGAGAACGTTGCTGTGGGACCGGGAGCGAAAGTCTTTGAACAATTTTTTTGCGAGGCCTTTTTGAATCCCGGCGACGGTGTCCTCGTGTTCGATCCATGGTTTCCCACGTACCGACCGAATATTGAGCGACGGGGCGCTCGGGCCGTATTCCGTCCATTGCGGCAGTCCGACAACTTTCGGCCTCGCATCAGTGATGTGGAAGACTTTCTGAATACGGATGAAGCACCGCGAGCGATCTTCCTCAATTCCCCGAACAATCCGACCGGCGGCGTCACGACGCATCAGGATTTGCATGATTTGGCGGATCTGATTCGGGGGCGTGATGTGGTGGTGTTCAGTGACGAACCGTATTGTCACATGATCTGGGAAGGTCGACATCATTCTCTGGCCGCACTACCGGGGATGCTCGATCAGTGTGTGGCGACATACACCTTCAGTAAGTCGTGGAGCATGAGCGGCTGGCGACTCGGTTTTTGTGTCTCATCGCCGGCCATTACGGCGATGATCGGCCGCACCATCAATACGACTCTTTCGTGTACACCACCGTTCGTGCAGCAGGCGGGCATTGCGGCGATGCTGAAGGATACGCAGGAACGTGATGCCTCGATGAAGAAGTTCGGCAACAAGGTCCGGCTGCTCACCGATGGGCTCAACCAGCTCGAGGGTTTTCATACGCTGCCGCCCGCAGCCACGTTCTATGTGTTTCCCAACGTCGCACCAGTCTGCAACCGACTCAACATCACAAGTCACGGTTTGGCAATGTATTTCCTCGAAGGGGCTGATGACGCTTTCGGCATTGCCTGTCTCGGTGGCGAGTGTTTCGGCGATGCGGGCGCCGGTTTCCTGCGTCTGAGCTGTGCCGAACCGGACGACCGCCTGCAGCAGGCCATTGCATTCATTCCACAGGCGTTGTCCCGGCAGGATCGAATTGATTCGTGGCTGGAGACTCATCCCGAGTTCCGATTGACCGGACATTACGACGAACCGTAATCGATCGGGGGCGTCCTCAGTCTGATTCCGGCGGCAGGCCGGCATTCCTGTGGACATCACAGGCGGCGCGTGCGCCGGAGGGGCGCTGCAGTTTCAAGCGGAGCGACCGTGCGGCGTGATTGTGACGTTTGATCCGGTTGAGCCGGTCCATGTGCTGAACGCGAAGGAAGCGTTCGTGCGACCTGGTTCCTGGCCGCTGTGACTTGTCGGTCCGAAGGTTCCGAATATTGCGGTGTCCAGTGCGACAGACCGCTCATGACGGCAGAATCAGCCGAATTCGATTTGCTTTTTGTACCGTTCTCGTTCGATGAAGACTTTGCTGCTCTGACGGGATCGTGATCACTCGACCCAGGGCAGCATCAAGTCGCGTCACGGAATGAACAACGCGAAACCAACAGCGGATGGATCCGCGCCAAAGTATGAGTGACTTTCCAGCGGAGAGTACGTTGATGGCGCGACGAGCAAGTACATTTTCATGGTCAGCTGGTATGCTTTCCGTTGGCCTCGCGGTCGGCGGACACCTCAACTCGCTGCGAATGTCCCCGTCGGTCCAGGCGACGACCGCGGGCAACGCGGCCGTCTCGTCCGGGGCTGACGTCCTGATGCTGAGCAGTGACCACATTGCTCAGGTGGCTGAAACGGTGATGCCATCGACGGTCCATATTCAGGCCGTCCGGGTTGAAAAGGACGGCCGTAAGATCGAAGAGACCGGCTCCGGCGTCATCATGAGAAGCCAGTTCGTCAACGGATATTTCGTGGTCACAAATAACCATGTCATCCGTGGAGCTCGCCTGGAAGACATTAAGCTGCGGTTGGCGGACGGACGCGATACCAATCCCGTCCGCGTCTACCGGGACGCCGCCACGGACGTCGCGGTCATTCAGTTACGGGAAACCGGCCTGCGGAGTGCGCTGTGGGGCAACAGTCGAGAACTGCATATTGGACACTACGTGCTGGCTGTCGGCAGTCCGTTTGGATTAAGTCGTTCGGTCACCATGGGCATCGTCAGTGCCACAGGACGTCGCGACCTGTCACTCACCGAAGACGACTCGGTCACCAATCAGGACTTTGTGCAGACGGATGCGGCCATTAACCCGGGCAACAGCGGTGGCCCGCTGATCGACATGAACGGTGAAGTGGTCGGAATCAATACGGCGATTGCCTCCAACAGTGGCGGGAACGAAGGAATCGGCTTCAGTATTCCCAGCGATCTGGCTCGACACGTTTTTGAACATCTCGTGCAGTGGGGAAAAGTACGGCGTGGCTATCTGGGTGTAGAACTGGATTCGTCGTTCGATCAGGCCACAGCCAAACGACTTGGGATGGCTCACGTGACGGGAGCTCACGTCACACGCGTATACCGGCAGCGACCGACTCCCGCATCACAGGCCGGAATCCGTCCTGGCGACGTCATCATTCGGTTCAACGACGTTCACGTTGAGGACGAGAACCATTTGATCAATCTGGTGGGTCTGGCGGGCATCGGAGAATCGCTCGCGATGGAAGTCATCCGAGGGGGACGCCCCGTCGCTGTCAAAGTAACCCTGACCGACCGCGACAAGTATCGATCTGCCGCTGACGCTTCCGGCACGTTTATGACGCGATAATCGCTGCGGGGCGAGCAAGACGAGCCAACGGACAGTTAGTTCCGGCACGATAGAATGCAGTCGGATCGATGCCGTTCAATGTGTGGTTCTTAACTGCCCATCGCAGCGTCGGCTGCGCTGTTGATCATATTGACGTAGACCATCGCGACTTTGAAGATGAAGTAGATGATCATCATCGCCACAAAGCCCCAGACCGCGCGCGCAGCAAGAGCGGTCAACCACTGCAGGGCGCGATGAGCCTCATCATCAAAATGGTGGCTCATGCGATTCATTGCCTCGGGCACGGTGCCGGTCTGTTCTGCCGTGTCCACGAAATGCAGAAACTCATCGGGAAACAACCTGGCAGACCGAAGGGCATCCCCCAGTGTTTCGCCGGAGTGGATTTCGTGCCAGATATGGGGAATCGCGGCAATGAATGCCCCATTAGCTGTCGCATTCAGACTGCTGGTCAAGGACGGCCGAATTGACATGCCGGCACCCTGAGTCAGCGAAAAACACCACGCGAAGCGTGCGATCGCAAATTTTCGCTGGCACGATCCAATCGCCGGAATGGTGAGCAGCACCGGATCCAGAAACTGACGGCCATTGAGACTTCTGGATATCAACTTCCAGGCAAACCACAGGGCAAACAGCGATCCAAAACTGCCCACAAACCACGTGATCGCGCCGGACGTCCCCTGCAGCCCCAGCCCCAAAAAATCGATGGGTTCCTGTCCCGGCTGAGTTCCAATCATTCCGAGGATATAGATCAGCAGCCCGATCACCATGATCGCCGCAAACAGCTGGATGGCCGGCCAGGCCACTGCGGCTCTGAACTCACGGATTCGTGCCACACGTGCTTCGAAATAGTCGCCGAGTGCTTTCAGGACTTCGGGCAGGGCCCCGGTTTCCTCCCCCACATTGAGAAGATCGATGAACAGCGGGGGATAGTGGTGCGAGAATACTCTGAACGACGACGTCAGGTCATGGCCTTTTTTGACCCGGTCCTCGACCTTGCCCACGCTGCGAACCAGCCTTTGATCAGAAGACGTCTTAACCGCGGTCGGCAGAGCCTTGCGGACATCGACACCGGCCTCGAGCATGCGCGACATCGCATGACAAAAAGGATAGAGGGCCTTCGACGAAATCATGGGATTGCGAATCATATCCCACCGGTACCGGCTGAAAGACTGAAAGGTGCCCGTGATGGATGGGTTCCGAACGCCGGAATCCGGGATGCCTTGATCATGCGATGTTCGAGCCGCCAGGAATTGTCTGTCGCAGTTTCTCGAATCTCAAATCACAGCTCGAAAACAGTGGACAGCCGGCGAGGCACTGTCAAAAACTACCGAATGCCCGTCAAAGGGAATTGCCCGGCCATCACGTTACAAGTTCATCCGAATGATGCATACTATCGAACGTGTAAGAATACAGAATTGCCCCGGGGCTTGTTTCATCACCATCTATTGAGGAATTCACGATGTCAGACGTACGCGAGGGAGCGGTCACGCTCAAGGGAAATCCAGTCACTCTTGCTGGCGCGGCCCTGACGGCAGGGGCAGCAGCTCCTGAGTTTTCGCTGCAGGATACTGGTTTGAAAGACGTCACGTTGGCCGCCAGTGCAGGCAAGACACGGATCATTGCCACCATTCCGTCACTGGATACACCCGTTTGCCACGAGGAGACCAAGAAGTTCAATGACAAGGCTGCCAGCCTGGACGGCGTTGACGTCCTCGTCGTCAGCATGGATCTCCCGTTTGGTCAGAAACGCTGGTGTGGAGCGGAAGGTGTTGAGTCTGTGCATACGCTGAGTGCCCATCGCTGCACGAAGTTTGGAGAAGATTACGGTGTATTGATCAAAGGTGGGCCGCTCGACCGTTGTCTGGCTCGCGCCATCTTCGTGGTCGGTCCGGATGGATCGCTCAAGCATGTTGAATATGTCAGCGAAATTGCTGAGCACCCGGACTACGACGCGGCGCTTGCGGCAGCACAGTAAGGCAAGCAATCGCTGAAGAGTGGCCACTGGAAGGACCACCGACCGTCCGGCGACCACCATGGATCGAAGAAGCCCGGACTCTTTTTGAGCCGGGCTCTTTCAGTGACTCCAGGTCAGCGATCGTTCCAGCTGTCTGACCGCCTGATCTTCCCAGACGACCAACCTGTGCAGCGGACGGCTGGACCAAAAAATCAACCCGGTTGATGTTCGGCCTGCGAGAGGGGTTCATTGTTCACTGGGGGAGAATGTGGTTCAGGCGGGCTGCTGTTCCTCGCCCCTTGAGATGGGATGCCCAAAGGACACGGGTCGATTTCGGATCGGAGACAGCGCCCTCATCCGGCCTGCGGCCAACTTCTCCCAACCGGGAGAAGGAAACAGCTGCTGCTCATCCGTCCTTTGCCCATCATAGTCCCGCTGGGGAGAACGAAGCCGCGGTTGTTTTGAGTTGTTGAATCCAGCCCCAATGAACGGAAGCACGCACCCAATACAACCCGCCTTCGCGTGCGTTCCGGTTCCAGCTACTGCACAAGCCCCTTGGTCAGCTGCAGGAACGCGGTTTCCAGGTTTACTTCTTCTTCGCGAAACAATGTCAGCGCGAATCCCTGAGCAATGAGTGCCGACGGAATGTCGCTGTAGTCTTCGATGTCCTCATTCAGAGTGACTTCGAGCATCTGATCGTTGGTGATGGTGACTTGTTCCACGGAATCACACTGTTCAATGCACCGCGCGGCATCTTCCGGTCGTTCCTTCACGCGAACATTGAGGATCAGCCGTGCACGGGCCTTCCGCATCACCTCAGCCACGTTCCCGTCGACGATTAAGTTCCCCTTTTCGATCATGCCCACCCGCGTACACACGTCGGCAAGTTCCGGAAGAATGTGACTGGAAACGATGACCGTCTTTTTCATTTCTCCGAGTCGTTTAAGAAGATTTCGAATTTCGATCCGAGCACGAGGATCAAGTCCACTGGCAGGCTCATCCAGCAGCAGAACCTGAGGCTCGTGCAGCAATGTGCGAGCCAGACCGATTCGCTGAGTCTGGCCTCTGGAAAGCTCATTCACCATCGCGTCTCGTTTGAAGGCCATGTCGACGAGTTCCAGTTTCTCTACGCAGACGGCACGCCGCGCCGAAGAATCGATACGGTAGGATGCTGCGAAGAATTCAAGATACTCGATGACCGTCATGTCATCGTACACGCCGAAAAAGTCGGGCATGAAACCGACGAGGCGCCGAATTTTCTCCTGCTCGGTGTAGATCGACTCACCACAGATGTAGGCTTCGCCATGATCCGGATTCAGCAGCGTGGCCATCATTCTCATGGTGGTCGTTTTGCCGGAGCCGTTTGGCCCGATGAAGCCAAACACATCTCCCTGGTCAAGCTTCATCGTCATGTTGTTGACCGCGATCAGATTTCCATATCGCTTGGTCAGATTACGTGTTTCAATCACAGGAGTTCTCTCTGCTTCAGTTGTCGTCGTCCGCCGATGGAGTTTCGATGGGAAAAGGGTCGTTGGCTGATTTTTGTTCTCGTTTTTTTGCGTCGTCAATCTGCTGATCATTCAGAGCAGTGGGTTTTGCCGGACGACGATCAACCGGAAGCAACAGGCGGACAATGGTCATGGAAGCAGATTCCCGCACTTCCGTTTCGCCCAATTCAAGTCTGGTGGCAGGCTGTTCACTCCATCCGATGACCACCGCGCAGTTGAGACGAATTGACTGACTGACATCCATGCGATGCAATGAATGGTGAGCCAGACCCGTGTAGCCCTCCGCTCCGGCAGCCTGGTAAAGACTCATCATGGTCACGATATCGAGCGCATCGCGTCCCCGGGAATTATAGGGAATCACTCCGCTGAACTGTCCAAGAGGCTTTCGCGCCGGAGGTTTTCTGAGTTCGCGCTCACCCACCAGCCACGTTTTGATGTCTGAAATCTCAGCGGCACCGGGCTCAAAGGTCCACGGTTGCCCGGCAGGCAGGGACTTTCTCGCATCGTCTCTGGCGCGATAAACGCGATTTCCGTAGACGACAAACCAGTCATGGATTGTCATTGGCAGGTGGTGTTCAAACGTGCCATCCAGAATGCCGAATCCACTCACATTGAGACTGGACGAGACCAGCGGTGTTTCTGATTCTGCGGACCATCGAGCCTGACATTCAAACGACCCGTCAGCAAGTAACGGAACGAAGGCAAGACTCGCGGTGGCATCCGCATGACTGCGGTAGGGCGCAGCGCCGCCGCCAATCCCGGTTGTGCGATACATCCCACCGTAAACATCTTCCGGTCGTCCTGCCCAGGTCAGTGACAGGGTTGGCTCTGCACCGGACAGGGCGGAATCGGGGATTGCCTGCAGATCCTGCCGCGACGTGGAAGGAGCCGACAAACTCAGCAACGAAAACGCTTCGATGGACTGGTCATCTCCGTCCTCAGCCACACTGACGACATGCACCGAATTCAGGACAATACCTGAGGCTGCGGACTTGACTGCATACAGGGATGCGAATCCGACGGCGACCCAGACTGGAAATGTAATCCAGGTCAGTTGAGGACGCTTCAGCAACACCACCACGATGAGATAATCGATCGGACCAATCAGAAGCAACCAGGCGAATCCCAGT
>JBDOMX010000187.1:0-4015 GCA_039831615.1 Planctomycetaceae bacterium | reverse complement strand
CGAACGAACGCCAAGACAGTACAGATCGGCCTGCTACGCCGAATGGCCTACTTGTTTGGAACAAAGCCGCTCGAATGTCGTTGCCGCCGGCATTGTTGCTGTGGCTGTCGCTTCTCGTCCTCGTTAGTCTCTGCTCGGTGTTCTTTATCCGCAGTTTCTCTCCAGCTCGCTGGTTTCTGGGGGGATTTGTCGTTAGCCACCTCGTAGTGTTTCTCCTGCCAGTCATCGTTAGTTTCACAATGCGACGAGGCTTCGTGTCGCTGGTTCATCTCATCTGTTGGACACCGGGTCTCATCGCGATCATCGTGGATATCAAGGGACGACAAGACAGCAATCCATACGAAATCTGGTCGTACGCTCTGATCACAATCATCTCAATTTCGTTTCTGTTTGACCTGCGCGATGCGACCACCTTCCTGTACTTCCTCGCAACCGGGAGACTCCCGACTGAAGTGGATGACGAAGATCAGAACTCAATCTAGATTGGTAGAGAGGCGTCTTGACTGCATCCGGCAGGTAGTGTCCGTGTTTGAAACACGAATTCTGGCGTTTGGCACGGGAGTTCATTGCGGCTCAAAGATTGCTTTGTGAAGCTGCTTTCCGTCGAACACTCGCAGGACAACCGGTTCGCGTCGCGAGACGCACTCAACATAGCCCATCGGGTAGTAGGCGAGTTGGGTAGCGCGGTAGCGGAAAGCACGTTCGTGGACGACAACCATTGCCGTGCCCGTGTCGTCACGGGCCAGCCAAGGGTGGTACTCCCCCAGCCAGAAGTACCCGCCCACATACGCCCCCAGCAGCACCAGCACGACGGCCGTTGCGGTGAGCCAAGGAGAAGTGCGTCGTGACTGGCTCATGCCAGATTCTCGTCGTCGAAATCCGGGGGTTTGAAGTCTGACAGGTCGAGTTCAGGCAACTCAGGTCTCGGCAGTTGTGTCTCCCTGACGTTCTCGCCAGCGTGGTGTCAGGGCGGCGCTGTGCTCTGCGGCACCAATACATCGGGGGGGGTACGGCTCTGACATCGTCGGACCAATATATTTCACAACTTCGTAACGCGGTTTACAGGTCTTTCACTCCGGCGTCGGTGACCTGCGTACCGAAGAGGCTTAGATGATTCAGCTTCATCAGTCCCTTGAGATGTTCCAGCCCTTCGTCCGTGACAGACGTGTGTTCTATCGCCAGGTGTTGCAGCTCCGCGTCGGTCAAGCCATCAACTGAGAGGTCCACCGATGCGCAGAGTTTACAAAACGGAAGAATCCCATGGAGACAGGCACGCTGTCGCCGACTCAGCTACGATTGAGTCCATGTCGAATCCTGATCTTGAGCCTGATCCTGAATCCGAACGCGAACGAGGCAATCTGACAGCCCGTATCGGCGTTGCGTTGATATTGCTCTCGGGCGTGCTGTGGTTCTCCCTGTTCGCGATTCCGTTCCTTCCACTGACAGCAGGCCAAAAGGCTGCGTTAGCTGGCGTGGACTTCATCGGCGTGCAGATTGCGTGGTGGACTGGCGCGACACTCGCAGCACCGGAAACCGTCCGGCGCATGAAGGCCCTGTTTCAGCGACGCCAGAAAGAAGAGTGACGTCTGATGAGAATCGACCTTGAAGGTTTCCCGTGTTCCTGACACTGATCCTGACCGGCCTGCTTCTACACGATCAGGCGGACCGTTGCCGGACTTGCGAGTCGAACAGTCGCTGGTACAGCGGGCAGGTCTCGATCAGCGTTTCGTGCGGACCGTACGCGACGAGTCGCCCTTGGTCCATGACGGCCACCTGCGTGATCAGGTCCAGTAACGTAGGGCTGACGGAGTGCGTCACGATGAAGGTGGTACGGTCCTGAACGAAACTGCGGAGTACCCGATGCAACGCGTACTCGCTTTGGGCGTCGATCGCTGACGTCGGTTCATCGAGAATCAGAATGGCCGGGTTACGTACAATGGCGCGGGCCAGCGTGATCCGCTGTCGCTGCCCACCAGAGAGTGATTGCCCTTTCTCCCCGACGCGGGTCTCAAATCCGTCGGGAAGTGTCTCAATGAACGACAAGGCATCCGCTTTGCGCGCGGCCGCCTCGATGTCTTTGCGCGTGGCGTCGGTCTGACCATACCGAATGTTCTCGGCAATCGTGTCGTCGAACAACATGGGGTCCTGAGTGACCACGCCAATCTGGGATCGGAGTTCTCGCAATCCGACCTCTCGTATATCGACGCCGTCAATCCGTACGTTGCCTGTTTCCGCGTCGTAAAAACGTGGCAACAGATTCAATAAGGTGGATTTGCCAGACCCATTCTCCCCGACAATGGCGACGACTTCGCCAGCGGCAATCTTGAACGTCACGTCTTGCAGCGCAGCCGGACGTGCCACAGCCGATTCGTCACTCACTGCGTAACGGAAGCCGACTTCGCTGAATTCAATGGATTCGTGATGCCGTGCCAGTCGTCGCGCCTGCGGATGCTCTTCGACAAGTGTTTCTCGATCAATCAACTCGAAGACACGATCGGCTGCGACCAGGGAACGCCGCGCCACGGTGAAGACTGACGAGAGTTTCCTCGCCGGGTCAACACTGCCCGCCAGCAACGTGTACATCACTGCCAACTGGGCGAAGTCCATCACACTGTGGGAAAGTTGAATGTTCCAGATCGATCGCGTTTCCCGCAAAACAAGATACGCGCCGGGCAACAGGCCCAGCAGAATGGCCAGCATCCCGAGCATTTCCATGGCTGGGCTGGCCATGGCGTCAATCTTCGCAATGGCCATCGTCTTGGTGTAGTACTCGCGATTCTCGGCATGGAACTTGTCTTGATGCCGCCGTTCTCCACCGAAGGCAATTAGCACTTTCAATGAGTCGAAAGACTCTTCCAGCACTTTGTAGATCCGCGACATGCTCTCCATCATTTGGTGGCTGGCGCGTTTGAGCTTGCGACCCAGGCGGTAAAACACCAATCCCGTCAGCGGCACGAACAGCATCGACAACAGCGTCAGTTGCCAGTTCACCAGAAACGCACAGACTAGGCAGGCGATCGCCTTCAGCGGCTCGCGGACCAACTTTACGCCGATAACGGTCAAGCCGTCTCTGACCTGCTGCATGTCGAACGTAAACCGCGACATCAATGTGGACGTGCCATCCAGTGCCAACGTTTGATAATCCAGCGACAGAGTCCGCCGATAGGCCTCTTCGCGCAACCCGATCATCGAGGCTTCGACAACACCCGCAATCAGAACTTCCTGAATGAAGCGAAATGTTCCCTTGAGAACCGTGCAAACCAACAGCAAGACGAGGATGACCGCCAACGTGTCGAACCGATCATCGGGGGCCATGGGTACGACATTGGCCCGAACCCACCGAAAGGCGTTCAGCTTCCATGTCGGAGAAATCGGCGTGCCGGTCGGCGTGTTCTCATCGAGGTCCGACTCGGCCGCGACGATTTCCTCGTGGACGTAATCTCCCAGATGCTGCCCCTGCAACAACACCTTCATGACCGGAAACGCCAGCAGTAATGTGGCGCTCCAAAGCATCGCTACCAATCCGGCAAACAGCACCGACGTCAGCAAGCGACGGCGATGAGGCCAAACGAAAGAGAGCACGCGCGAGATCGTGTCCACGACCGGTCGTTCCTTCCCTGGTGATTCAGCGACTCACGTCGCCCACGACGGTCCCCGACCGTCCCCGCGCTTGCAGCGCACAAACCTAGTGCCCGCCACAACCTGCGGCCACGGGGTTGTAGCAGGATCGCCCGAAACGGGTCCATATCGATTCAAAGGCGAGCCAGCGGCGTAAGCCGTTGGATCAATGAACCACACGACATCACCCTCAATGACAGGACATCATTGACTACGACGACTTACCTAAGTGTCGTGCACACCACTAGTTGCGGTTCATTCGTATAATTCACCCGATCCATGTATGATCTCCGCAAATGCAAATCATGGCAGTGGGGCCATGCATGACAAATAAATCCACCATCCGTTCGAGTTGAATAATCATCATAGAAAGATATTCTAAATCCTTCGGCTGGAT
>JBDOMX010000433.1:0-4025 GCA_039831615.1 Planctomycetaceae bacterium | reverse complement strand
AGGTGATCTTCAACGGGCCGCCGAAGTTTCAAAACGGATAGTCGTTTTGGATCCTCACCATCTCTGTTTCAATATCGGAAAACTCCTCCAGCGTCAAAGTGATTTGCTTCAGCCTCTTTGCGTTGGCGCGAGCTGCCACTTCATCAAGTTTACCCTTTCCGTCATTGACGGCAACGACCACAGCAACATCCAGCAACTGTCGCCAGGATCGATATTCTTTCAACATCGGTTCAGTCCAGTAGTAGTCGTTGTGTTTGACCAGAAGCTGCAGGGCATCGCGCACAGTATCCCATCGTTTCAGAAGGTCATCCCCGCTACGAATACCGGAAGCGGATTCCACAACGGACCGCGCTGCAACCAACTGTACGTCGGTCGCGGCCAAAGCCGCTCTCAAGTGTCGCAAACGCCCAGATTCATTTGCGTCCAGATTACCAAGTTGTTGTTTAAGCGGGACGTACTGTTCCAGAATGTCAAGCGCCTGTTTCCACTGGTAACCTCCCAGTGCAACATCCAGATCCAGCTGATACCGTTTGAGTCGCGCGTTGCCTTCATCGACTTGGTTGGCCGCAACTTTCTTTTCGATGTTCTGAGCCCGCTTTATTGCCGCGTCGACACGAGTCACCAGCGCGGGAACGCGGTCTTTGGCTGTTTTGCTTATGCCGTCGAGACGTTTCTGAAATGCCTGTACCTGATCCAGTAGTTGCTCGCGGTTCTTCTTAAGGCTCTGAATTTCATCGATATCCAGACGTTTAATGGCGTCGTTAATCTGCGATGTCACATCGTTGATGCGTCGTTCCAGAGATTCGATCTGGTCTTCCACCAGAGTCAGAGGTCCGGTCAGGTCAAGCGAAGCGCCCTGATGAGCGAAGTAAAAGGGCAGCAGATCCGCAGTCACAGACGGCACAAAGACCCGCGTCCGGTATACGTTATCGTACTGCACAGTGATATACCGCAAGCCACCGCTACGCGGACGAACGGTGACCATGCCGTCGACATCCGTGAACCCGACGCGTCTGCCCAACTGAGAATTTCCCGACGGCGCATGTTCGGATTCAAAAACGACACAATCTTCGCGGGGACTGCCGGTCTCCCGAATCAAAGCCTGAATGCGAAATTCCTCTTTCCGGTTCGGCACGATCCTTGCCAGATACCGCGCGGATTTTGTGTTGCCGAGCTGAGAAAAATACCCCGTGGTTGAGGAGTACTGCGGGTCAGCGACGGCAAGTCGAGTCATCAGACTGTTTCCCGTGCCGAAACTGTCAACGATCAGAAACTGGTCTGTCACCGCGGGACTCGATTTGAGTTCACCATTGCTGTCCATGTATTCGTGGAAGATCTGCAGGACAGCACCGGACTGCAGTCGCGACCATCGCGGTGTTTTCTTTAGCTGCTGCAGATTGGGGATTTCCACCACATACCCGACCTTGCTCCGGTCGGTGATCTGTCCTACCGGACTCCATGAATCCAAAGCCAGACGTCCCGCGACGGACGGTAGCGTTTCACGCTGTACTGTCGTCTGGATCAACGGAATGCTGACATCAAACAGATAGTCGTCCAGTTCAGTGACTTCGACCCGATACGTTCCTTTCTGAAAACTCAGCTTTAGAAAAATAACGCGGTCCAGATTGTGATCTTCAAACGGACGCAGCCCGTTTGTGTGTACAACGTTCGCCGTTAGCTGGTTGAGAGAGTGATCAGACAACCACAGATCCAGAGCGGGCACGCTGAGTTGTTTCAGCATAGTCTTGGTCCCCAGCATTGCGAGCATCATTCCCGCCGTCCGGTCGTAAACCCGATTCAGCAACCGGTCATCCAGTGCCGGAACATGTTCCGCATGGATATAAACTCCCACTTTGTTGCCGGACAGCGGTTCGAATGTCTGCCCTGCAGCCGAATTCGAAGTGAAGGTTCGGCACGAAGCCAGCAGAATAACGGCGAAGAAAACGCGCCGGGCACTGTACCGTTTTCCTCGAATATGCGGCGACACTGCGGTGACACTCGTCTCGCTTTCTTTTAAGCTGAAGAAAATGGCATCCGTCATAGAACTAGGTCCATTCCTGAATTTGGCCTTCACAAAATTTGTCTGTGAAGGCATCGTCGTGGCTGATGACAAGGTAGGCCAGATTTCTTCGGATCTGTGCGGCCTTCAGAACGCGAATCACAACTTTCTGCATCACCATATCAAGCCCGACTGTGGGTTCATCCAAAATAACAAATCGCGGTTCGTCCCGTTCTGTCAGCCACTCATCAGCCGTGACAAAACCGAAAACCGCAAGTGCTCGGGCAATCGACAGCCGGCGACGTTCACCGCCGCTCAGCAGAACAGTCGTGCGGTCCAGAAGTCGGTCAGACAGACCGAATTCCGCTAGCAGCCGGGAGGCACTGTTACGGCACTGTTCGGCAGACAATGAAAACTCCACTTCCCAGACTTCACGAATACAGTCAAGGACAGACTGATTCGGATCAAAGGACACATCACTATCCTGATAGACGAGCTGAGCCTGCCGCCAGAGCCGCCGTCTTCCGATATGGTCGAGGTTGCCGGTCAGATCGGGCTGCCCCAGTCTCAGGACTTCTCCGCTGTCGCTTTCTTCCAGTCCGACCGCAATTCGCGCCAGAGTTGTTTTGCCGATACCGTTGCGTCCGCGCAGACAGACACGTCCCCTGGCCGGCAGTGCCAGGCTGCGATTGATCAGCCCGGGCGGCAGTGGATTTTCGGTCCGGCCTCTCAGATGTCTGAGCAGACCGGGCCCGGAACTGTCTGTAAAGATTCTGGATACGTCCGTGAGTTGCAGAACGTTGACAGCATTGTCCGGATTTTCGCGGTCTGCCGGCATCTGTTCGCATTCGTCGACGTTGTTCGGTTCCACAGGTTGTCCGTATTCGGAAACGCGGTCGCACACAACCGTCCGACCGTCCGACCATTTCTGCGCCGTCGGCACCGGCGCTGCACACGCTGCCTTGTCGTGAACATGACACACGTCGGCAAAACAGCACGTGTCGTCAGGTGTCACCTGTCGCCGGATCACACGGCAGGACTCTGCTGAATTTGATGACAACGCCAGCAGAGTCTGTGTCTGAGGATGTCCTGGCCGTTCGAAAACGTGATCAGCCGGACCTGATTCTGCCGATCTTCCGTTCGCCATCACCAGAACATCATGGCAGCACCGCTTCAGCACGTCCAGGTCATGTGAAATCAGCACGATTCCGGAATTCTTAGACGCCAGCGCCGTAATGCGATCAGAAAATTCATGTCGGGCGGCGGGATTCAGAGACGCGAACGGTTCATCCGCGATCAGCACCTTGGGCCGCATCTGTGTAGCCAGCATCAACTGAACGCGCTGACAATGGCCGGTGTTTAACTGACGCGGAAAGGCGCTCAGTTGCGCTTCACTAAGTTCGGCGGCGCGGGCCATCTGACGTATGGTCAGGCCGCCGCCTGTCCGCCGGGCCTGCCGAAAGTGCCAGCCGACGGAACGAAAAGGAACAAGAACAGACTGGGCATCCTGCTGCACAGAGAAACCGTTACCGCCGTAGGCAGACAGGATCTGCAGATTCCATTCTTCTGCAGATATGTACTGTGTTTCGACGTCCGGCGTCACTTTCGTCTGAAGCAGGCGAAGTTCCGAAATCCGTACTCGAGCCGAAAGAGGCAGCGTGCCATTCAACGCACGGGCCAAGGTTGATTTGCCGCTGCCGGAACGTCCGGTGATTCCGACAATCCGCCCCTTAGGCAGCTGCAGACTGAAGTCGCGCACAACGGGAACGTATTCACCGCAGCCGGGATCCAGCAGTTCGATCGTTAGATTGGAAATATCCAGCAGCATATGTCAGCGAAGAAGAGAGTTGAAACGGGAACCAAACCAGCGACTGATGTACTCAGCAGACAGGTAAAGAAAGAAGATCGTCACCCAAACGGCAATCAGAGGACTCAGCAGCACCCAATCGTTGAATGGCGGTATCGGTTTGTACAGCAGAAATTCTTCCACAGAGAGTCCCAGATTACTGCCCCACGTAAAAATATG
>JBDOMX010000699.1:3180-18199 GCA_039831615.1 Planctomycetaceae bacterium | reverse complement strand
TGCAAGCAGGTCCAGTGTTTCCAGGCTGATCGGCGATAATTTTCGCTGGTTAAATTCCTTGCCTTGCTCCGGGGCATAAACGATGGTCGGTTTCGACTGCGCACCCAGACCAATCGTGCCCTCGTGCCCTCGTGTCTTGCGAAGGCTCCTTCCGGCCAGATCCCTTTCGCTACAAGATCGGCGTCGTAGGTGTATTGCCCCGTGATGCTGGAGACGCTGAGAAACTCCTCAGACTCGTGATAGCGCATGCGAACGAGGTTGAGGAGCAGTTCTTCGCGGGTCGTCCTCTGGACGGCGCGGTTGTAGTTGAGGCGGCTTCGCTCGAGGCTCTTGGGCCCGAGGACACATCCGGAGGTCGCTACGGCAAAGACCAGCAATATGGCAGTAAATTGACGTCCCCGCATTGATTCTTCCCCCATGAAGATGCATCGGGTCTCCTCGACGCCGAGAATCTGCAAACTTTGCGGATTCTGACGATTATCCCGGTTAATTCGGCAGAAACCCAACGTCTGCACCTGCACACGAGCCAGAAGCCACACAAAACGAATTTTGAAGCCACATGCACATCCTGGGGCTGGTAAAGCCCGGGGCGAATACTCGGCCGCTTCGTCATTTGCGTGAATTCGCGTGCATTCGCGGTTCTCTTTTATGGGTTTTTGGCGCGACCTGCGGAACCGAGCCACCCGCTGTTTCAGCAGTGCGGTCCGGAGGACTCCGGCAGCAGGCGGGTCAACGCACGCTTTCCGGGCAACGCTGCGGGATCGTTGACCGGGGCTTCCACTGCGACGTCACGATAAGGATCTTCGTGGCGTTTCGCGGGAATGAACGGGCGATGCACGGCTTCGTGAGAAAGCTTCAGACAGAATGGGCGGTCGAAGTCGCGATCCAGAAACTCAAGCCCCCACTGCGTAATCAAATCCGTGAGACACCCGTCCGTTTGCACGCGGCGTCCATTCACGTTGGCCACCGGATCAATGAACTGCCCCTGTCCCCGGAAACTCACCCAATGGTCAAACCCAGGGCGGCGAGTGTCGTCGAAGCCCATGTGCCATTTGCCGATATATCCGGTGCTGTCATCTGCTTCCTCACGCAGAATTCGAGGAAACGTCATCCGTCACGCATGGCGCTGGTGGTGGACGGGCCCACGAAGATGGCAGCAGCGTACAGGAATAAATGACGGGGCAGTAAACGGTGCATGGGAATGACACGTTCCTCGTTCTGCGATCACTTCGCAGAGAATGGCAGAGTGATTGTGAAATCGTGTCGGCGAAAAAGACATTGCCCCCCGTCTGATTCACAGATGTTGAACAATGCAAATGCGTCGAGCTGTACGCTCTTCTCTTGATCCTCGGGGATCTGCATCTCAAACGAAAGCGACAACGGCGTCTGTGATTCCGCCTCCGAATACTGCGCCTGGTCGCGGATCAGTGGTGATGAGATCCGGACATTTCCATCCGGCGGGTGCACCCACATCACTAACGGAGACGTCTCATGATTCCATTTTGCCGTCCCGCTGACAGTGAAACCAACGTGGACCGCGACCACATCGCCGGGACTCGGTTCTGAAGGTACAAAGTTCACGTGCGTCTGCACGAAATCCTGATCGCGGATGATCCTGTTCCGCGGATCCGGATTCTCGGCGGAGTTATCCACCGTCATTTGTTCGGCGCGATGGGCGAATTCTGCTCCATTCGGCTCCACCAGTAACTCTCGTGGAGTTTCACCGCGATCGAGGATTTCCTGACGCGCCACATTGACCCAGTCATAGAACGAATAGGGCTTTTTCAGTCGAGGGCCGTACTGTTCAATTCGCCGACGATAAATGTACTGATTTGGTTTTTGGAGGAGTGCTGACTCCCAGTTGGCGACTGCCTGCGTGAAGAAGTGGGCCTCTCTGCGATCGGTGAATTCATAGAGCATGCGATACGCAACCCCGAGGCGGAATTTGACGTCGCTGCGGTCCGGTTGTCTTTGGGTTGCCTGTGTATACAGCTCAACGGCCCGCCGCACTTTGGCGGGATCGCGGTCCCAAAGCAGCAGGCTGTCAGCCAGACCGACGACAGGCTCAGGGGCATCTGAACGCTCGATTTTCGCCTGCCAGTATTCAGTAGAGACTGAGTGAGAATCCACGATGTCCGCGGGGCTCTCCGGTTCTGCGAAATCCTGCTCAATAAAATCAGCGGCGAAACCCACAGGTTGACGGGGCAGCCCGCGGACGACTCCATATTCGTCGATGGCGACGTAAACCGGGACTTCTTTGATCCCGTTAGCGTTAAATGGGTCCTGGACGACTGGAAAGTCGAGTTTCTGCCATTGCTGGAACAGCAAACATCGATCGGCATGCTGTTCCTGAATGACGCCCAACATGACGAGCTGTTTGCTGTCGATGAATGGCTTCATCTGTGCATACCACACGGGTACGCTGCGTCGACAGCCAGCTCACCACGAGGCAAAATGAACGAGAAGTACCTTGCGGCCGCGGTAATCAGACAACTTGAGTGGCAGGTTGTTGTCGATTCGCGGCAGCACGAAATCCGGATATGGCTGACCGACGATCGCTCGCCACGGCATCGATTCCGATTCATCGGCAGCGGCCGCTGCCGATGTCAGAGACGACGATCTGCCGACGATCGATAGCGTGCAGCAGGTGATCATCAGACCTGTCCACATTGGATTTCGCATGCGGCTGACTCCTGCAAGGGCCTTGAATCGCATCGATGTTTCGTTGTGCTGTTCGGTGCAGCCTCTCAGGCGATGCAACGCCGCCCAGGTAGTGCAAAAACAAATGCGACGACCGAAACAGATTCCGGGACACGGACTCCCGTGAATTCCGGAAACACCACGGAGTGGTTTGTCAGGACCAAAGATGAGGATTCGCCCGTAGCTGGAGTCGCCAGACTTCAGGGAACGACCGAGCATTCCGAATTCTGGCGAATCCGGCTACCCTCAACTTTAGCTTCGACAGACCACGAGCAACCCATTGTGTAATCTCATCAGGCAAAAACAAGCACCACGATGCACCCGAGTGAGACCGTCACTGAGTCGAATGCATTTGTGCATCGGAATCGTTGTCGACGTCGCCAGCGTCGATCATGTCGTGCCCCCGGTCACCGGAGTCGGCGGACGGCCCCCGATCAGCGTTTTCCGCAGGTCAAAGGCAGTGCTGCCTGCACGGCGGCCGTCAGCACCAGCAACAGATGCAGAGCATTCACGTTACGTGACCAGGTATGCAGTTGCGTGAATTGTTCTGTCCGAGGCTGTCCGGCGGGAATGATCAATTCCTGAAGCGGGCGATAGACGAACCAGTAGTCCAGGCCAAACACGATGCCCGCCAGTGTGGCCAGTACCAGGGCGGCGGTCAATCGCCGACTGAGCGACCGACAAAGAACCCCGGCAGCGAGTGTCAGGGTGCAGCACGTAATGCCGGTGGCGTAGTAGAGCGGAAAGCGAATCGTCGCCAACTGATCACGCACTGTCGAATTGAACTCAGTAAACATCTGTTCTGCGACACTCGTCAAAACAAACAGCACAGCCGCTCCGACCCACGCTGCCAGCATCAGTCTCATGACAACCAGTGCCCCCACGGCCACGGGCGACGGTCGGTGCAGGCCGTCCTCGGCTGAAGTGATGACGTGATTCATTCCACTTCGACCTGGAGAGTATTTGAGTGCGGAGAGATGACAAACGGTTGCCCCGCAATATCGTATCGCGACCAGCGCCACAACTGCACGCCGGAATTCATTCGAGCAGCGTCGAGTACAGCATCAGGTCCCAAAAGCTCGATCTCCTGCATCACCCAGGCCCGGGAGAATAAATTTTTGTTTGTTCAGCTCACGGTCACAGTCACAACAAACGATTCGGACATGCGGACAATCGCGCTCAAGACGTTGGATGCCTTCCGGTGCGGCAATCACGGCCACCATCCGGATATCGGCAACACCCCACTCCTCGAGGACACGAATGGCGCCGACGGCCGAACCGCCGGTTGCCAGCATCGGATCGAGAACCAGTCCCGTGTGCGGAGGATCCGCGTCCGGTATTCTGTTGTAATAGTGAATTGGCTGTGCGGTGGCTTCATCCCGGTACATGCCCAGATGCCGAACTTCGGCTTCCGGGATCAGGTCGAGCAAAGGATCCACCAGCATCAGCCCCGCGCGCAGTATCGGAACGGCTGCGATTCGTCCGGCAAGCCTGCGACACGCCATTGTTTCCAGAGGAGTCGTGACTTCTGTTGATTCCTGCGCAAGATCGCGCGTGGCCTCAGTGAGCACCAGACTGGCGAGCGTCTTCAAATGCCTTCGAAACGCGTCGGCCGTTGTCCGAACATCGCGGAGGCGAGCCAGATGATGGTCCACCACGGCGTGCTTCATGATGGTCGCGTTGGTCGACATCTGGTTCCTCGAATGTGGACCTGTTGCTCAACACCTCTGACCTACTGGCCATCGACGAGCGTCAGGATATTTTCCGGCGGGCGGCCAATCACTGCTCTTTGACCGCGAAGTACGATCGGACGTTCGATCAGCCGCGGATGCTCGGCAAGCAGATTGATCGCGGCACTGTCGGAATAACGAATTCCGGCATCTCCGACTTCGGCGAACAGCTTTTCTTTGCGGCGAATCAGCTCACGAGCCGGGATTCCCAGAGCACGCACAATCTGTCGCAGTTCGCTGTGCGTCGGCGGCTCCTTCAGGTACTCAACGATCTCCACATCAAAATCGTGATCCCGCAGCAGTTGCAGCGTCTGACGACTCTTGCTGCAGCGGGGATTATGATAGATCGTGTATTCCGACATCGTGTATTCCTCGAAACTGTCGCGGTTGTCAGCAACCCATCGAAACACGCGCAGTAAAAAACGCCGATGATTTTCACCGGCGTCCAAGGATACAGTTTTTTAGCTGCAAAATCTTCCGTCAGGCAGCATCGGCTCCGGAGTCTCGAAGTCGGTTCGATGGTTTGTAGGCCTCGCCGCTGTCTTTGAGCGAATATCGCATGTAGTAAGCGTCTTCCAGCGTATCGTCGTAATGATTTCGCAGGACCGACAGCGCTCGAAAATTGCAGGAGCCGAAGAACATTTGAGCGGCCAGATTGGTTTCCCGAACCTCCAGCACAATCTCCCGGCGACGCTGCTGAGACAGTTTGTCAATCAGCCGACGAACCATCTGCTCACCAATCCCGTCCCTGCGTTGATCCGGCGAAACCGCGAAGTTAAGAATTCGCAGCATCGACTGGTGCAGCTCGTAAATCATGAAGCCCACGATCTTATGATCGAGCTCAGCAACGGTACCGATGCAGTTCCTTTGCCGCAGACAACACAGGAACTCCTCTTCAGTCCAGGGAAACTCAAAGCTCCCTCGCTCGATCGCCAGGACTTCGTCAATGTCGCGGCGAATTAACCACCGAATCAAAACGGGAGACGCAGAGTTTCTGTCGTCCAGAGGAGAGTCATCTTTTTTTCGCTTCAACACCATGACGGCCTCCGTGCCGACGCGACTTGAAGATGGAGACGACTGCCGTCATTGGCAGAAGCCTTCCTGGAACAATTCCCGGATCACCAAAACTTAGCAGACGAGGTCGGCAGCCGTCCATGCCAATGGACGCCGTGAATTCACAGTCAGCAAAAAAAGCAAAACGACTGACAATGATCGGCATTTCCTGCCCGATATCCAATGGCACAGTTCCCCATCAGCGTCAGATCGCTGAGAATCCGGTGCACGAAATCTCCGCCAGAGAGCGCGGCTGTGGCCGGTACCAGACTGTTTTTCTCAGGAAATTTGTTCTGTTCGACTCACAGGATATGTAGATCAAAAACATTGAATGGGAAATGAAGGCTCCTTAGAATCTTGGCTATTCGGGCCGGTTGAGGGATTGCGGCCGGTAATTCATCCCTGTCTGTGGCTGGCTGGACGCCTCCAACGCATTCAACCATTCAAGCCATCTATGCCCTTTTCACCGCACAGCCGATGCGCACGTCAATACTCCACCGCTGCGCACATCGTACGGCCTGGGTTGGCAGTGATGACCGCGATTTTTGTTGCCACGTCGACCACTAACGCGCAGATCATACCAGCCGCCCCGGCAGCCAACGTGCCGGATGAGTTTTTCGGAGAACCGCGCGACCTGCTCAAGGAAGAGTTGAGCGAACACTGGACACATTTTTCTTCGGTGGATCAGACGCCTCTGGGCAATGTGTGGAAACGTGTCCCTGCGGGCGATCAGGAAACGACCGAACTTGTCTGCAGCGGGGACCCGAGGGGTTACCTCTACACGAATCAGCAGTACACTGAATTCGATATGACATTCGAGTGGCGTTACCTGTCTGATCCGAACGGAAACAGCGGAGTGCTGGTGTTCACTCAAAACGACCGACGGTTGTGGCCCACATCGATTCAGGTGCAGCTGCATCAGCCGAAAGCGGGGAGCGTGTTCCCCAGCGGTAAAGCCGTGACAGAAAATATTGTCAAGCAGGAGGGTCTGGCGAAACCGGTCGGCGAATGGAACAAATGTCAGATCGTCAGTCGTTCAGGGCGTGTACTGGTGCACATCAATGGACAAAAATCCGGAGAAGTCACAGGCTGCAATCCCGCCAGTGGACGCATTGCCCTGCAAAGCGAAGGGTCGATCGTGCACTTCCGACGCATGATGATTCGCGGACGAGACGCTTCTGAAGAAAAAGAAGTGAGCAGTGTTCAGCCGGATGACGCAGCCTCAAAGTCCTTAGATTGAGCAACCGTACAGGCAGCTGAACTTCTGCCCCGCATTTCTCACGGGATTGCAGGCCGGATCGAGCAAACCCCTGGCCTTGCCGGAACTTCAGTCGCGATCAACGATCCTGTCGATGGACACGCCTTGACAACGTCAATCGTGGGTCTGCGCTGTTCCGGAAATGGCTTGCGACTTCGGTCCGGCTTACGGTGAGAAACCCGGGCTCGAGCAGTTTTCGAAATGTCGTGGCGGGTTCTGGATCGATTGTTTTCGCCAGTCGATCTCCGCGGTCGCGTCACGCCAGAATATCGTGCACGACGTGTCCGTGAACATCGGTCAGGCGGAAGTCACGACCCTGATAACGATACGTGAGGCGTCGATGATCAATTCCCAGCAGATGCAGAATCGTGGCATTCAGGTCATGAATATGCATGGTGCCTGGCTGCCACTTGTCTGTAGTCGGCTGAGGTGACAAAGGAACGCCGTCTGAGTCTGCGATGTTGTACGCGTAGTCGTCCGTGCGACCATAGGTGATGCCTGGTTTGACACCTCCGCCTGCCATCCAGACAGTGAAACATCGAGGATGATGATCGCGACCGTACTGTTCGCGCGTCAGTCCACCCTGACAATAAACCGTCCGCCCGAACTCACCGCCCCAGACCACCAGTGTGTCGTCAAGCAGTCCGCGCTGCCGCAGATCTCGGATCAGGGCTGCCGATCCCTGGTCAACGTCCCGACACTGCGACTCATGTTCCCCTGGCAGGTTGCCGTGTGCATCCCAGCCGCGATGGAAGATCTGAATATTACGAACACCTCGTTCTGCCATGCGCCGTGCTGTTAGACAGCAGGCGGCAAATGTGCCGGGCGTCTTTGCCTCTTCGCCGTACAGGTCGAATGTGCCCTTGCTCTCGTCCGACATGTCCATCAATTCGGGCACAGACATCTGCATCCGCCAGGCCATCTCATGCTGACGAACGCGCGACAAGACTTCAGGATCAGCAAACCGCTCGTACTGCGACTGGTTCAACGCTGCCAGGGCATCCAGTTGACTGCGTCGATCACTCTGACTCACGCCAGGAGGGTTACTCAGATATAAGACCGGGTCGCCCTGACTGCGAAACAGAATTCCCTGATGGTCCGACGACAGGAAGCCAGGCCCCCAGAGCCGATTGAACAGGCTTTGCTCGGGGTAATTCGTACGGGCATGCATCACGACGTAGTGGGGCAAATTGCGGTTGAGTGCTCCTAAACCATAACTTAACCATGCTCCGAGGCTGGGGCGTCCCGGAATCTGGCTGCCGGTTTGAATGTATGTAATCGCCGGGTCGTGATTGATCGCTTCGGTATAGGCGCTGTGAATCACACACAGCTCATTGGCGACTCGGGCGGTGTGCGGCAACAGCTCACTCACCCAGACACCCTGATCGTGGTTATCGTGTTTTGTGAAGCGATACTTACTGGGACAGATCGGGAACCCGTTTTTTTGATGGGCCGTCATGCCTGTCACGCGCTGACCCTGCCGGATCTCATCGGGCAGCTGCTGTCCGAATCTTTTGGTGAGCATCGGCTTGTAGTCCCACAAATCGTGATGACTTGGACCACCGCTCATGAACAGATAGATCACGCGTTTTGCTGTGGGCAGGTGATGCAGACCGGCCGTATCGACAGCCGCCTGAACGCTTCCTGTGGCGGAGGACAGCAGGTCTGCCCCCAGCAGCTGGGCGATGGCAGCCGTTCCGACTCCCAGAGCACTGCGGCCAAACAGTTGGCGACGTGTCGTGAGCAATTCATGTTCTCGGACTGGGTTCACTGACATTTCTTCCTCTGATGGATGGTCCGACGGCTCAGTCTGCCGCAAGTGCAGCAGCGGATTGCTCAAACGGGATCGTGTCGATTTCAATAAACCATGACCGCAATGTCGCTCGCCAAAGCCGTGATCGCCAGCTGAGTCCATGCCGCCATTTCGATTTGCTCGGCTGATGCGGCTCCACTGGAATCACTCGTGGCCAGCAACGCTGCGGCATCGGCTGGAACGTTCGCATAACGCCGACGCATTTTTTGAACGAGCTGCAAACAGGCCTCACGTTCAGCAGGGGACGGATCCCGGCTTGCCAGCAGTGTGAACAGAAATGTGAGTCGACTGTTGTCGTCGTCACTGTGCCCAATCAATCGGTGTGCAAGGCCTTTCCCCATTTCCACCCGCTGGATTTCGTTCAACAGTCCGAGTGACTGCAACGGCGTACTGGTTCGTCCGCGGCGAACGCAGCTCGACTCGCGGTCGGGAGCATCAAATAAGGTCATCATGGGATGTGGGCTGGTCCGCTTCCAGTAAACGTACAAACTGCGACGGTAGACCTCCGGCCCCTCGTCGCGGACATATTCTTTGGTGTTGCTGGCCGGGTGCGCCATCGCTTTCCACATACCTGCCGGCTGATACGGCTTCACTCCCTCGCCCCCCATATGTGGATCCAGCAGATCGGCAGACCACAGTCCCAGATCACGCAAGGCCTCCGCGTCCAGTCGGAAACCGGGGCCGCGGGCCCACAGTCGATTCTCCGGATCGTTGATATCTTTCCGAAAGGCTGACGACTGCCGAAAAGTACGGTTGGTCACCATCAGACGCAGCATGTGTTTCAAATCCCAGCCGCTGTCCTGCAGTTCGACTGCCAGCCAGTCCAGCAGGGCCGGATGAGTCGGCTGCTGTCCCTGCAGACCAAAATCTTCCGGTGTCCGCACCAGTCCGTGGCCAAATGTTCTCTGCCAGATTCGATTGATCAGCACTCGGGAAAGCAGCGGATGTTCCTTCGATGTCAGCCAGCGTGCCAGTCCCAGACGATTCGCCGGTGCATCGGCTGGCAGTTGTCCCATGACGGCCAGCACGCCCGGCGTCAACACATCGCCCGTCGGCAGATCGTATTCGCCGCGCTGTAAAACCCGGGTCTCGCGCGCCTGCTCTCGCTCCGAGGCGATCAGAGTCGTGGTGAAGGATTCCGCAGCGGCCGCGATGCGTCGTGCCAGATCTCTGGCTTCTGTTGAGCCGGGAAGAGAGGAAAAAGGTCCGTCCACAGAAGCCAACAGTTCCAGCCGGGTTTCGTCAGATGATGCCTGCCACCGCGCCCGATCTTCCGCCGAAATCTGCAACTCGGAAATTCCGTCCTGCAGCTTCTTCACGAGTCGACGACGTTCGTCGCCCAGCTGCTGCCAGGCTTCCCACGACTGCTGGTCGCGGGGAACTTTCAGTGTCGGTCCAAATTCGTAAGCATTGCTGTCCAGTGGCGGTTCGGCCGTGCTGTTAAAGAACGCCAGCAGCTGATAGTACTCGCGTTGTGGAATCGGATCGTACTTGTGCGTGTGACATCGAGCACACGTGAGTGACATTCCCAGAAACACGGTTCCGAGATTCTCAGTCCGATCGAAATTGTTCTTCGCCTGAAACTCTTCCGGAAGAACGCCGCCTTCTGCGGTCGTGGGGTTCATTCTCACATATCCGGTGGCAATGAGCTGGTCCATCGATGGATTGTTGAGCAGATCTCCAGCGAGTTGCCAGGTGATGAACTGATCCAGCGGGAGGTTTGTGTTCAACGCTCGCACGACCCAGTCACGATATGGGTAGATTCCTCGTCGGTTGTCCAGATGGAGTCCGTGTGTGTCACCATAGCGGACGGCATCGAGCCAGTATCGTGCCTGATGTTCTCCATAACGAGTGCTGTTCAGCAACTCGGAAACAAATCTGTTCCAGGCTTCCGGAGTCTCATCTGCCAGGAACCGTTCCAGCTGATCAGGTTCCGGAGGAAGTCCGGTCAGAATCAACGCAGCGCGTCGAGCCAGCGTTGGTCGATCGCCCTCGTCGGCAAATGAAACGTCTGCTGTTGTCAGCTGTTCGCCGATGAAAGAATCGATCGGATTGTCGGTGGGATCAGGGAGAGCCTGTTTTCGTGGAGCAACAAATGCCCAGTGTTTGGCGTAGTTGCCTCCTTCGTAGATCCAGCGTGAAAGCAGTTCTTTTTCATTGGCCGTCAACTGCCGTTCCGCCTCCACGGGAGGCATCGGATCATCTTCGTCGTGAATTCGTTTCAGAATGGCACTGGCTGCCGGGTCCGACGCATCCACGGCACGATAGCCGCCGCGATCTCCAGTCGCGCCCTCCGGCGTGTCCAGCCGCAGATCGGTCTCATCGTTCGTATCCGGACCGTGACAGACGAAGCACTTATTCGAGAGGATCGGCAGGATTTGTCGAGAAAAATCCACCGGCTCATCGGCACCCGCGACAGATGCGATCAACAAAAAAACCACAGAGATTCGCATAACACGTTGACTGTCGTTGAATAAAAGAACACGTGCGACCACGCAGTACGATCTGGCCGCGATGAGTCGCCAGCCTCGACAATTCTGATGCACTGCACCCGGTCCGTAAAGCGAAACTTCGGACGATGGTCCAGGATGGCATTGTTGATTGGAGGGGCATGTGGTTCAGACAGGCTGCTGTTCCTCTTCTCCTCTCCGCTTGAAAGGTCGATTTGAGATCGGTGACGGCTCCTCAACCGTCCTGCGGGCACGTTCTCCCCAGGGAGAAGGCAGGAGTGGATCGGGCCAGGGAGAAGCAAGGAGTAGATCGGGCCGTTGGCCAGCTTCTCTCCCTCCCGGGAGAAGGACACAGAACTTGCTTTTCGTCTTTGAATCCTCACGCAATGAACAGATGTCAACGGTGCGCAGGCGATCCCGGAAGAACATTGAATTTCAACCGGACTTACGGCAAGATGGCCGGACAAAGGAACATGTATGCGAGCTCTTTTCAGTTTAATCCCGGCCGGTGCACTCTGCGTTGCAGTCGGCATCGCTGGCACTGCTGTGGACGCCGCTGATCCCGGCCGAATCGCCGCCGGGCTGCAGCTGTTGTACGATTTCAGCGAAGTCGACGGCGACATCGTCAGGGATCGTGCGCACGACGATTCTGCGGGTGACCTGCGAATTTCAGATCTCCAGCACGTGGAGAGGACTGAAGGCAGCCTGCGAATCGTCAAACCGACGATCATTGCGTCAGTGCGCCCACCGACTCGGCTGATCCATGCCGTCCGCAGTTCGGGTGAATTCACTGTGGAAACCTGGTGTGAGCCGCATGACACGCGACAGAAGGGGCCTGCCCGGCTGGTGACCATTTCGGCAAATGCGAGCAGCCGGAACTTCACGCTCGGGCAGGATCAGAACAAGTTTGACGCGCGACTCCGCACGACCGGAACCAGCAAAAACGGCACGCCGTCCGTCGCATCCCCGGCTATGAGTGTGTCCACGGATTTGACCCACGTCATCTACACCTGCTCCCGCGACGGCAGTGCACGTTTTTATATCAACGGCCGTGCGGTCACTCGCCGGAATGTTCCGGGAAGTATGTCCAACTGGGACGACTCCCATCGCTTCGGTCTGGCCAATGAACTGTCGGCCGGACGTCCCTGGCTGGGCACGATTCACCTCGTCGCCGTCTATGATCGAGCCCTGTCGGCTGCAGAAGTGGATGTCAACTTTGTGACTGGTCCTGCGGGCCGCCCCTCGCCGGAACGCGTCGCGCTGCGGAAGCAAAAAAAAGCTGCAAAGCACTTTGAGACCGTTGTGGCACCGATTTTTGCCCGACGCTGCCTGGAATGCCACGATTCCGCCACTCATGAACACGGGCTCGATCTGTCACGACGGATTTCTGCTTTTGACAGTGGTGAGAATGGCCGCATGATCCTCCCTGGCAATTCAGAGGACAGCCTCGTCTGGACAGCCGTGGAATCAGATTCGATGCCGTCCGAACGTCCTCCGCTGACGGACGTGGAAAAAACGGCGCTCAAAAAATGGATTGACGATGGAGCCGTCTGGACGCTGGACGAAATCGACCCGGCAAATTACGTCCACCACAGTTCGGGTGAGCTTTTCGTGCAGCGACTCACGGTGCCGCAATACATCGAAACGGTTCGCGCAGCCCTTGGAGTGGACATCGAACAGGAAGCCTGGGACCTGCTGCCGGCCGACCTGCGGGCCGACGGGTTTAGCAACACCGCCTACAACCTGACCGTGGATCTCAAGCACGTCGATGCTTATGGCAGGCTCGCTGAGATCATTGTCGGTCGCCTGGACACTCAAGCGTTTGTCTCGCGCTTTTCCAGGAAGCGCCGTTTCACGGACAAGGAGATGGGTGCCGTGATTTCCGCGGTCGGAAAATGGTTGCTGCGTGGACCACTGCAGGAGCGAGAAATCATCGCCTGGCGGGGGATCACGACAACGGTTGCCGGTTCCGGAGGCAGTTTTGAGGAAGCCCTGGAACTGGTGATCGAAGGAATGCTGCAGTCGCCGCGTTTTGTGTATCGGATTGAAAACCAGCGTGGAACCGGACTGGCACAACCAGTCGACCAGTATGCACTCGCGTCCAGGCTCAGCTATATCATTTGGGGGGGGCCTCCCGACGAATCCCTGCTGAACGCGGCCGACAAGGCGCAACTGCATGGCCCAGCCATCGATCAGCAGGTGGCACGGATGCTGGAAGATCGTCGCGCCATTCGTCAATCGATTCGATTCATCGATGACTGGCTGAATCTGAGCCGACTCGACAACCTCCAACCAAACGCCCATCGATTTCCGAACTGGGACCCGCAACTTGCCCAGGACATGAAGGGCGAAACATCAAGGTATTTTGAGCACGTGGTTTGGGACCAGAACAGGCCTCTGGCCGATCTGCTCAATTCGCAGGTCACCTGGGCGACGCCTCGGCTGGCCGCTTGCTATGGTCTGCAGGATGCGCCAGCCCTGGCAGAAGACAATTCGTGGCGTGCTTACGACCTCGCCGGCATTTCGGGACGTGGGGGCCTGCTGACACAGGGCAGTCTGTTGACGGTCGGTGGCGACGAAGCCTCGATGGTGACACGAGGATTGCTGGTGATGCACGAGTTGCTGCGGGGAGTCGTCAAGGATCCTCCCCCCTGTGTTGACACCACACCCATTCCAACCAGTCCCGGTGTGACTCAACGCAGCATCGCGCAGCGGCGCATCGACAACGTCAGCTGCGGCGGCTGCCATGGCAGGTTTGAGCCGCTCGCATTTGGCCTCGAGAAATTCGATGGGATCGGGGCATGGCACGAACAGGATGAGCACGGGAATCCGCTGCGAGACGACGGGGAAGTCCTGTTTCCGGGCACGTCCGAGCCGGTTAAGTTCGAGTCGTCGGCGGAACTGATGGACATGCTGGCCAACAGCGAACGCGTCCGGCAGAGCCTCACCTGGAAGATCACTCAATTTGCACTCGGTCGACCGCTGGGAGCCCGTGATGCGGCGAGCGTGGACAGTATTCATCAGGTGCTGCAGGAGTCGGGCGGCACCTGGAAGGCGGCCATGACGGCCATCGTTACCAGCGACCTGGTGCTGTCGACCAGGACTGAGGGTGACCCTGACTGAGGGTGATCCTGCGGGAACCGGACAGCAACGCGAACATCGTGTCTGCACAACCTTAAGATCAAAGTGACAACGAATATGCTCGACCGTCGAACGACGCTGAAGGGTCTCGGGGGAATCGCCATTAACCTTCCGCTGCTGGAAGAGATGACGGCCAGCGCGGCGCTGACAACAGCGGCCAAACAGGCGGCCCATCAGATTCCGGTTCGAGCGTTCAATGTCTTCTTCGGCCTCGGCATTCCTGCGCCACTGCAGGCCGAAGGGTTTGATGGCGTGCTGGAACCGCTGAGGCCGCTCAGTGATAAACTCCTGATCATGCGCGGCGTTGATCACGTGCGAGCCGACGAATCCGGGATCAACGCTCATTTTGACGGAGCATCTGCTGCATTCACCGCAGAACCGCCCGGCGGCGAGGCACGCGCCGGAGGTCCCTCCATCGATCAGGTGGTGCGGCGGACTCACTATGCGGACGGACTGCCCAAAGGCATGGTGCCGACGCTGAATGCCGGCACCTTTTTCCGCCGCAGTCGAGTCAGCCGATACGTCCACAGTTACAACATGGACGGGACGGTCGCCGCCACCATGCAGGAACGACCGCGCGACGTGTTCGAGCGAGTTTTCGGGTCGCTGGCCATGTCGGAGGGACACGATGTCAGAAAACGTCGACTCAAACGCAGCATTCTGGATTCAGTGATTGATCAGTACCATTTCTATACCGGTGAAACATCACCGCTCGGAGCAGCCTCACGGGTGCGAATCGCCGACCATCTTGAACGGATTCGCGAATTTGAACAACGGGCCTTTGAGATGCAGGACAGCCCGAAGAGCGACCTCGCGTCGCCACCTGCTTCACATCTGGCTCACGGGGGAGCGGCTGATCCAGGTGGCCAGGGCA
>JBDOMX010000699.1:0-3170 GCA_039831615.1 Planctomycetaceae bacterium | reverse complement strand
GTGGCAGAATGGCGACTGATGGCCGATCTGTACGCTCTCGCCATCCAGACGGACCGGGTGCGGTTTGGATCACTCACATTTTTGGCCGCAGGGGAACGGCTGAGAATCACCGGTGATTACCAGTACAACGGTCGCTCGATTTATGAATTCAACGATGCAAAAGATCTCAACGCCTCCGGCGATCAGGGATGCAGCCACGAGTGGTGGCACAAGTTCAGCGAAAAGAAAAAGAACACACAGCTTCGAGCTCACGCTCACATGAAGCTGCGCGAAACGGCTTATTTTCTCCAGCAGCTGGCGGGTGACGAAGCGGTCGAATCCAATGGGAAAACCATTCTTGAAAACTCCATGATCACGGTTTCGACAGAATCCGGCGATGGACGACACAGCGATGCGAAACGGGAGCTGTCAGGAGTGTTTCACGCCATCAGCAGTGCCAACGGTCGGTTTCGGTCGGGAGAAATCATGGATGTGAATGCTGAGGGCATCGATGTGTACAATACGATGCTGGACGCGGTGGGAGTCCCCCATCGAATCGGTCCCGAAGACCGCAAGTTTGCACCGGTCGACGCCATTCGAACGTAAAGACGGTTCGCAATCGCTGCTGTGGACAGGCGCTCTGTCAAAATGGGGATCTGTCGGGCTTCAGGCAGGCACGATGCTCGCTGATTGTTTTGCAGCAGCGGGCTGTTACAATCACTGGATACTCGCAGCAGGTCCCCTCACCCGGCGGCCTGCCGGTAAATCCTGATTGGGCCGTTCGCTATGCGCTGTCCGTTTTGTCAGCACGACGAAACCAAAGTCATCGACTCGCGCACGAGTCAGGATTTTTCGATTCGGCGACGTCGGCAGTGCCTCGGGTGCGAGCGCCGATTCACAACCTATGAACGAATCGAAGAATCGCCTGTCAAGGTCGTTAAAAAGGATGGTTCGCGCATTCCATTCGACCGAGTGAAGATTCGCTTCGGGATCGAAAAAGCATGCTACAAGCGTCCGGTGAGCGATCATCAGATTGATCAACTGGTGGCCAACGTGGAAGCTGCGATCTACGAAGATGGCCTGCGCGAAGTTCCGTCTCGTCAAATTGGGGAAATGGTCTTCAACGCGCTCCGTGATCTGGACAAGGTGGCCTTTGTCAGATTTGCATCCGTGTATCGAGAGTTCAAAGACGTCAACGACTTTGTCGATGAACTGCAGCCGATGCTGGACGATCGCAACCGGACTCCCGTCGATTAGTTCACAGCATGAGACCTGGCAGCCCACCAGTTTCCCTGATCGCTGCGACGGCAGCCGCACTCGCCATGGGCACGGCCGCTGCCGAGTTCATTTCGCTGCCATCCGGACCATGCCTGCTGGTCGCCTGGGCAATTTTCACAGGGAGTGTGGCTGCTGGGCGACTGATCGTGTCGTCATCGGTGCGCTGGACAATCCTGCGAAACACTTCGCTGATCGTGATCGTAGCTGTTTTGGCGGCCGCACGATGGACCATGATTTCGGAGGCAAACAGGACAAGACCGCTGCATCAATTGGCTCAGCGAGACAATTTGAGAGTGGTCATCGATGCCGCCGTCTCATCGGTCCCCATCCAGCATGCCCGCGCGGTGTCGCGGCTCGGTGGGGGACAACACACGAACCGGTGGCAGACAAGGTTTGTGGCCGAGTGTTTGGTTGTTCATGCCGGCGGAGATCCGGTGGCTGCCGATGGAACGATCCAGGTCTTCGTCGATGGTCAGGCAGCTCGGCGGTTTGGGCGAGGCGACACCGTTCGTATCACAGGTCGGTTGTCATGGCCGGATCGGCCGGGGAATCCTGGAGAATTTGATTTTGCCACGTTTTTGAGTCGTCGGGGCGGCGCCGGGATGTTGTTCGTCGCGCACCCGCAGGCCGTGCAGATCCTGCGGACGGTTGGCCCGCTGACTCCCGGGTACTGGCTGACGCGGCTACGGCGGGCCGCTCAAAGTGCTCTCAACAGTGTTGTCGATCCGAAGTATCAAGGCATCGCCTCGGCACTCCTGCTGGGCAGTCGCACTGAAATCCCGTCCGAAACGCAGGAGGTGTTCATTGGCAGCGGCACGATGCACCTGCTGGCGATTTCCGGCCTGCACATTGGCATCCTGTATTTGCTGCTGATTCGCGTGGGGCATTGGTTGCTGATCCCGTGGAATCAGCTTTTGGTGTTGATTGCCCTGTTCTGTATCTTTTACGCGTTCATGACTGACCTGCGTCCGTCGGTGGTTCGCGCGACCGTCTTCGCCGTCCTGTTCACAGCGTCTCAAGTGACCGTGCGACAGGTGTCGCTCCCGGCGGTGATTGGTCAAACCGCGTGTCTGATGCTGCTTTGGCAACCGTACCTTGTCTTCGATACCGGAGCGTGGCTCTCATTCCTTTCGGTGACGGGTCTGGCCTGGGCCACGCGAACCGCACCACCGGAAGCATCGCAGGATCCGATCGCTCATCCACAACAGGATCGTGCGGTGCCACTCACGCCAACGGAACACCTGCAGCACAGGATGCTGCAGATGCGTCACTGGCTGGCTGCTCGGTATCGTCCGATGCTGTGGATTATGGCCGCGACGATTCCACTCATTGCCTGGTCATTCCACGTTGTCTCTCCGGTTGGATTGATCGTCAACGTGGTGCTCATTGCCTGGACAATGTTGACTCTGTGGCTGGGATTTGCAGCCATCATGCTCGGCGTGCTGGTACCGTTCGTCCCAAATCTTCCCGGAATCGTCTTCTCATGGATGCTGGGAGGGCTGGCCTGGATCGTGGAAACAGCAGCCAGCGTCGGAGCTGGACATCTGTATTTCGCCGACCTTCCGTTCTGGTTTCTGCCGACGTGGTACGGACTGCTGATCACGGCGGTGAGCCTGCGGCGAAGTCAGTACCGAAAGATCGCGTGGTTAGGCCTCTGTGGACTGATCTCGTCGGCGCTGTGGGTTCGCTCGCTCGATCACGCTGATCACGGCCTGCGGTGCACGGTTCTGGACGTGGGACATGGCAGCGCCGCCGTCGTCGAGCTGCCTGGGAGCGGTGTGATGTTGGTGGATGCCGATGAGATCGCGGTGATCTATCGGTTCGGGGCCATCTCCCGGACCGCAGATGCCGGCCTCTCCCTGCGACTTCCCGCCCCCATCGAGCACGACGAGCGGGTGCGCGTCACCGAGGTT
>JBDOMX010000867.1:0-4045 GCA_039831615.1 Planctomycetaceae bacterium | reverse complement strand
GGAAGGACGCGGCTCTGGTGGATGCTCGCAGCGACCTGTGGGCCCTGGCGGCGACGCTGTACCAGATGGTGTCTGGCAGAAGCCCCAGGATCATTAAATTCAGTCAAGTGCCACAAGCTCTCCAGGAAGTGCTGGGCAAGGCACTTGAGGACGAAAAAGACGATCGCTACCAGACGGCTCGTGAGTTCAAGGATGCGTTGCAGGCAACCACCCGGACGGCGTCACAACCGATTCAGGGACCGGTAGCAGAGCTTGATGCTGGTGAATGTCCGAAATGTCATACACGGAATGAGTCGAGTCGGAAGTTCTGCTCGGGATGTGGTAGTTCGCTCCGACTTTCATGTCTTTCGTGTAATGAGCAGATTCCAGTCTGGGACAACTTCTGCCCTGAGTGTGGCGGGAAACAGTCCGAACTGGCTGCCTCGAAACTGGAAGAATTCGCCCGCCAGCGTGAGCAGGCTGAGGAGTACCGTCGCGAATATCTTTTAGAAGACGCGTTACAGATTGCCCGCTCACTGACCTCAGTGGAAGACGAGCGGCTTGCAGAGTACGTCCCGTGGGCTTTGGAATTTGTCACTGCAACAGAGGCGGCGTGGGAACGCGAGCGTGAGTCAGCAGCCGCTCATTTTGAGGAAGCCCGAACACACCGGGATGCTTATGATTATGCGTCTGCAATTCACGCCGTTGAGTCAGTTCCGGAAGCAATGCGGACGTCTGAGATGTCTGGTTACGTGCAACAACTCGAAAGCGATCACAAGGAATCGAGGCAATTACTCAAAACAATCTCTGTTAGGACACGGCGTCGTGATCTAAGCGGGCTTCTCCCGCAAGTCGATCGTGCACTCGAACTTCGAGGAGACCGATCCGACCTGCGAACACTTCGAGAACAGCTACAAAAACAGGTCTCCAAATCCAGATTGAGAGATTGCAGCGGAAATGAAGTGATTCGAAACAGTGTCGGTATCCTCTTGGCACCAGTTAGACTACACAACTCTGAAATCGCTCATGCAGAAACGGACACGCAAGTGTCAGCACAGCCACTCCTAATTGGAGTGTTTCCGGTAACACAACAACAGTACGAACACATCATGCAATCTAACCCCAGTCGATTCAAAGGGGAGAACAGCCCCGTCGAAACTGTCACGTTTCACGAAGCAGAAAGCTTTTGCCGTGCACTGTCTGAACTCCCCGTAGAGGTTTCGTCCGGGCGACGTTATCGACTGCCCACAGAGCCAGAATGGGAGCATGCCTGTCGCGCCGGCACACAAACAACGTTCAGCTTTGGCGAGGATGACATATCGTTTTGGGATGGAACCGACGACGCGGGCCAAGCAATCGGGGGCACCGACCGCTCATTCTTTGAATATGGCTGGTGCAAGGACAACTCAGATCGGCAGTCGCACCCAGTTGGCCTCAAACAACCCAACGCATGGGGACTATTCGATATGCACGGGAACGTCGCCGAATGGTGTACTGACAGAACTCTTGAGTCATCCGACGCTTGGCCTGTTCGTGGTGGATCCTGGCAGAGTACCACCGAAGAATGCAGCAGTGTATCCACAACTTCTATACTGCCGCATTTGTCGCGTTCTATGGTTGGATTCCGAGTCGTATGCGACATCAATTAACCCAACAATACCCATCCAAGTTAATTAAGAGGTGTCAGTATGACCGCTCCTGCTCCTGATTTTCGTCTCGATACAACTCTGACCCGCATCTCTACCGCCGTAGCCGTACACATCAACGACACTACAAAACAAGAGATTCTGGGCGAGACTCTCATACCATTTGCTACGTCCGGCAGCGGAAAGACATTGCTGAAACTTGCGATATTTGCAGATGGATTGCGTGCCGTCTATGACGCCATCTTTGCCGACGGTGAAGTTGACCAAGAGGAGGTCGACTTGTGTGCCCCATTCATAGTCAAGCTTGCCCATCTGTTTGCAAAATCGAAGTCTGCCTACAGTAACTTTAAGGAGTACTCAAAAAGCGATTGCGTCGCCTTTCTTGAGCAGTACGCGTCAGACACATCCATTTTTGGTTACCTGCACACTGCAAGCAAATGGTCGTCACTCTCGTGTTGTGCAAGAGCAGATCTAATTGCGCCCGAAGAAAACTTCAGAGCCCGGATTGTTAGCGCGTTACTTTCGTCAACTGCAACTCTCCTTAAGATCGGCGGCGTCACCCCTGAAGAAGAACGCCATTTTATGTCACTTCAAAACACAATTTTAACATCCGGCCACAACAGCAAAAACGCCCAGCAACAGCATCACCCTGACAGGCCAGCAGGTGCATACACTCCCGCGGATTCCCTGGCTGACAAGTACAGAAACACCATTCCCGAACTATCCGCGGCATGGACGGCAGCCTTCAGGATGCCGGACGTGTCCGAGGCTGAGTTGGTCGCTGTTGGTGTTTCTGATCTGTTCTCTGGTTCACTGATGTTTATGTTTTCGGGCTTTGACGAAACGGTACACAATGTCAACTATCAGTATGCTTGTGTTGTGGTTCCGGAAAACAATATTCGGCTACCGTTTGTGTGCGTAACCGAAGAGTTTAGTTTGCATGATAAACATTTCCTGGGGTCTTTCGATATATGCGGCCATACGACATGGGCAGAGATTGGATCGCCTCTCGCAGTCGATGACTTTGTGTCCTCAGCAATCCAGCTACTTGCTGAACTCAGTGCGAGTTGCCGTACAGAGTCCGAAGTGATCGCAGCCTCCAAAATGACTGAGGAAGAGTTTGACACTCGCTATAGTGCCTACGAGGTGTCACTGCAAATGTTTGGCAATCCCGATGGCCCGGGATGGAACAATGATATTGTCAAACATGCTAGAGAATCTCAGGCCTTGACTGAGTCGGAGATATTTCGCGCCAAAACTGAGTTTTCGCAGGCAGTGCTGAATCGTGTAATTGTGAAATGGGCAACTGATGAACACCTACAATCCGTAAGTGCGCACTTGCGACCTATTAGTGAATCAAACAATTCATCGAACGAGGCGATCAATTTCGAATACAACACTACAGCCCCATCGGAAGGACGCGTCATTGAAGTGCCGGAACTATCGGACGATACAGTTCCGGACAATCCGTATTTATCTCGTCTGTTTCTTGAAAAAGCGTACGCCGCGATTGATGCCGAAAGGTTCGAGGCGGCTGTTGAGAATTGTGAAGCGGCGGTATGGTCAGACTGGAATGGTAGTAATCCGTCTGCCACTTCAGTATGGTCACTTCGTGCTGAAACGTTGGTGACGTTGGGAAATGGCGACGCTAAGAAGGCGATCGCTGTATATAACGATGGGCACACGTTGATCAGCGAGGGCGACATCCTTAAAGGAGTTGCGGGGTTTATCTGTGCGTTTCAACTAGATCCGTTTTTCTTGTGGGCAGTTAATGATGCAGCCTGGCATGCTGCTACCCATGATCTAGACGAGCACCTTGGCGAAAACTTTGCTGTGGGATGTGCACAGGCTGTGTGCATTGCCAGCGGGTGGCGAAGTTGGCCATTTGTCGACACGCTTGCAGAGGCATACGCATCGGTTGGTGAGACTGATGCAGCGATCAAATGCTTTCGCAATGCGTTGTTATTGGCACCAGTAAGAGATCACGAAAATATACAACAACGATTAGTCGAGTTAGAGTCGGTAAAATAGAATGATGAGCCCACGCATAAGTTGGCATGTGCGGATGCAGACGTTTTGTCCCTTGACTAATATCGACTGACTCCCAGGAATTGTTTGGGGATGGACGCTGTGTGGCTTCTTGTCAGTAACGACATAGTAGGACTCCCGCAATGCCACGTGACGACGAACAGAGCCTTGGTGGCGACCAGACATTCTCCGGAAAAGTCGAACGCGACGACTCACCTCAGAGTCTTGGTGATCAGGGCACGTACGCGGGTGGTCCGGGGGTCCGTGATACGCAGTCACTGGGCGACGAGGCGACGTTTGGGGACGCCGCTGGCGGTGGCGAGGCCCCGTTCGACGACGGGATGGAAGTTGTTGACCTTACCGCCCGTTACACGACCGAAGGAGTGCTGGGC
>JBDOMX010000679.1:827-4047 GCA_039831615.1 Planctomycetaceae bacterium | reverse complement strand
ATCCGCCGGGGGGATATCCATGACGGAGGGCGCATAATGGGTATGCGTTGCTGAGATCACGATCTGACTGGGTTTAAGATTGGTCTCGCCCGCTGCCAGTCGTTTCGTTTCGTCCAGAAACGTTTTTGGCATCATACAACTGTCGACAACCACGATGGCCAGTCGCTGTATTCCGTCGTCCAGTACGATTGCCCGCGCGTGGAGAGGTGTTTTCACCACACCTACCTTTCGAATGGCGAGGCTGCCGTTGACCTTCACCGGCAGCGCAGCCGGCGTCACGTCGATCACGGCTGCTCCGGCTTTGAATTCTGCAGCCAGGCCGGCCCGAGGTCCGGAGAATACGGCGGCAAGAATCAAGAGAACAGGAATCCTGCGCATGAAGTGTCTCCAAACAGCGACGATCAGTTCACAATCGGACAATCAAAGAGGATCAGCATGATACCCCATTGAGCGCGCTGGACCACATGGGATCAGACGGCATTCCGGTCCGACAAACAGATTCAGCTCTGATCGCGTGCATGCGAGGTTCTCTCTTCGTGGCTCTCAGCCCGGAGGTTTGGAACACAGCAAACCCGTGGTTCCGGAGTGCTGTTCGCTGGCAGCAACTGTTCGCTGTTAAAACCGACGCTGGCATCGGCAACGTTGTCGACGGTGCCAACGTCGACAGTGGCATTTGAGCCTCCGTTGGACGCTCCGGCGAAGAAAGGTGGATCAGACCTCCAGCTCAATCTCACGCGGCCACTGCTGATTGGCTTCCCAGTACGTCTTTTTGAGGGCGATCTCATCATCTTCGGCAGACGGCTGGATGCGGCCATTCACGTCGACCGCTCTCGACACGACGGTGTGTTTGCCAGCCCTCATTTTTCCAAGGTCCATTGAGAAGAACGTCCATGAGTGCGTGGCTCGTGGCCCTTCGTCCAGTCTCGCGACCTGCCACTGGCCGCTGTCGACCTTGACTTCCACTTTCTCAATGCCGGTCCCGTCATCCCACACGGCGCCATAAGCCCTGACGGGGATGAGTCCATCGGCGTCCGGTTGACGGCGAGTCACGCGTGCCACGATTGACTTCAGGTTCATGCGAGTGACGGAGCTTTCGACGAAAACCACTTCATCACCATGTCGCTCACCGCGTACAGTCACATAGTCGCGTCCCATAAACCTCCCCATGTACCGGCTGTCACGCAGCTCAATACGATGCAGCCATTTGATGTTGGCGATGCCGTACCAGCCGGGAACGATCAATCTCAATGGAGCACCATTCCGCTTTTCGATCGGCAGTCCGTTCCGCTCGTAAGCCAGCAGCAGGTTGAGTTTCATGGCATGTTCCACTGACATGCTGCGGCCAAATGGAACCTCAACCGTCAGTTCACGTTTGGTACCTTCGCGCAGCGTCTCTTCCTGCCGATCCATTCCGAAAAAGACAACTTCGGTTGCTTCCGGCTGCATACCACACGACTTCAGGATCGGTGCCAGCGGTGTACCAGTCCACTTGCCGTTGTAAACCGCATTCATGAAACCCTTCGAGACGCCGTTGCCGGAACACTCCAGGGTCATCAGCTGATCCTGTTTGGGGAGTGCCCGGATTTCGTCGAGTGTGAGCTTGGTCGGATTGTCGACGAGTCCCGTGATTTCGAGCTTCAGGTCTTCGAGATCAGTCTCCGGGACCCCATAGTGCTGGACGCTGAAGACCTGATCCTGAGGAGTGATCATTCGTCAAGCGTTTCCCAATCGAGCCGATTGGGGCCGGTCCGTGGCATGTCGTGAAAGGGAACCAGTTCTTCGCCTTCGCTCTGATCAGGAAAGACGAAGTCAGGCATCGACAGATGTGCCAGGGCGGCCATGGCGGCGGCCGACCCGGATCTGAGAACATCACGTCGCGTTGGTTGTTGAGTCAACGGTCTTCTCCCTTGGTTCGAAAAGTGTCTGTGGGGGTATCGCCCGTGGCTGTCCTGCAATGGACCATATCATGTCACTGCGAACGCTGCTTCGCCATGTCGTCCGGAGACAAACGTATCTCCGTGGTGGTGGTCTCGTCTGCCTCGACCTGGATCGTTTGCTGCCATCTCAGTTGCCCGGCCGGATGAATCATTTCCAGCTTGTATTCTCCCGCCGGAATGTTGTTCAGCCGAAAGCGACCATCCGCCTCCGTCACGTGAAAATAAGGGTGGTCGAACACGAATACCCAGGCGCGCATCGCGCTATGATAGATGCAGCCAACACGGAACGGACGCCGAAGACCACTGGCGTGCCTGAATGTCTCCTGGTGCTGCTTGCCGGCAGACAGATTGACGTTGAAGGAATGACTCGGGTGAACTGACTGGACATTGTGTGTTACTTCGTCGCTGTTAAGGAACCTGACTCGATCACCAGTTTGGATGGCAACTGTTTCGGGAACGAACTGAAAATTCATTTGGTCGATGACAGTCGTCACGGGATCTCTGTGAGGAACGTTGTTCTTAAGCGTCCGGCTTTTGAGTGCCACAACGGCCTCGGCCAGCTCTCCCTGTTTGCGATCCTTCACATAGTAGCGTGCATATCGCCAGGGGCGTTTCGTATCCGACTGATAGAACACGGTCCCTTCGACTGTCCCCCGCGCGTCGGAGCCAGTCGCCAGACTATGTGGGTCGCTCGGCGATTGCTCGGCCGCACACAGCTCGCCGAAGATCAGACTGAACGCGATTGAACACAGACTCCCGGAATCCCGGTTAAGCTGTCTCGCACCATTGTGTCACAATCTGTCTATGTTCGTCGGCAAAGAACGGGTGCATTTTCCCGCACGATACCTGGCTGGTCAGCGGTTCATGTGAAACGCGATTGGCGCTGATCAATCCGGGAAAACAGCCTGGAAAAAACTCGCGATTCCAATGGCACTTTGAAATGGAAAGGTGGTCGGCGAATGCATTCGTACCAGCCTGCAACCAGCTGATCAATCCATGTGGCGTTCACAGCACGGGCAACCCGCCTGCACTCCGACAACGAGTGTCTCGGCGAGACTGGTATACTCTCATCGGCCGTTCGCTGAAAAACAAGTCTCTGCAGCGTCAAGGCGCTGTGATTTGGCACAGGTCGTTCCACCCGGTATTCCCTGAAGGCTGGACGGTGGGGAGGGAGGCTTGCCTCAGCAGTGATTCAGTTTCGGAGTAGATGACCAGGAGACCGCAGTACCATGTTCTCAACAGGAATGACCTTTCAGCTCCAACCGGGCTGCTACGACGAATAC
>JBDOMX010000679.1:0-817 GCA_039831615.1 Planctomycetaceae bacterium | reverse complement strand
GGAGATTGCAGCGAGTATGGCTGACAATCAGGTGAGCATGGCCATTTACCGCTTTGGCGACCGCCTGTTCCTGCATGCCGTCGCTCCCAGCGAGTCCGACTGGGAGAAAAGCCGGGAGCATCCAGCACTTGAAAAATGGCATGCGTACATGGCGTCCCTCATGATCACGGACGAACACGGTGATACCGTTGTCCACGAACTGGAAGAGGCGTTTTGTTTTGGTCTGTTGGCAACATGATCACGGCTTGAACTCCGCGCTGCAGTCAGCATCGTGGGTCATCCCGCCGGTGTTCTGTCAAGCCGTGACATGTGTGCGTTGGTGACACACTCGGCGACAGAAGCGCCACGCACTTGATGTCCCTGCAGGTGACGTCGTGATTGGCACGCGATCTGCATCGTGGCATTGTGCCTGCAGATTCTTTATCGTTTCTCGAACTGAACTGCCTGCCGGTGAAGTGCATGCGTTGATTGGAGTGACATGTCGTTAAGTCAGGCTGCTGTTCCTCTCCCCTTTGTGAGGGAAGAGGATGCCCGCAGGGCAGGTGAGCGGTCGATTTGACGTTGATAACACCCCCCCATCCGGCCGTCGGCCACCTTCTCTCCACCGGGGAGAACGAAGCAGCTGTTGCTTTCAGTTTTTGAATCCACCTCCAATGAACGAATACAGAGTTCTCACACAGGATGCTGGTGACCCACAGTCTCAGACGGGGCGCGAAGTTTCAGTGGGTAAATTGCAGTGTTTCGGCGAGGAACTGCTCGTTCCATCCGGCGCTTTGTCTCTTTCCCTTGAGGCTGTCGGTGGAGGGATGATGCCTTA
>JBDOMX010000999.1:0-4056 GCA_039831615.1 Planctomycetaceae bacterium | reverse complement strand
CGAGGGAAAGTCATCTTTGTGCTTGTACAGCTTCGCGTTGCCCACCGGCTTCCCGACACTGGAGGGTGTGGCGAATCCCTGACAGCCGTACAGCCACCCATCTGGTCCCCAGCGCAGACTGTTGAGTGTTTCGTGTCGGTCACGAATGCCCCATCCGGTGAGCCGCACTTCGATATCGTCCATGTCGGCTTTGTCATCCCTGTCTGCATCCGGGATGTACAACAGATGAGGTGGTGCTCCGAGCCACAGTCCGCCTAATCCGGTGGCGATTGCCGCTGGAAACGGAATGCCTTCCAAAAACACTTTGCGACTGTCGGCAACGCCATCGTCGTCCGTGTCTTCCAGAATGAGGATGCGACTGGCGCCATCATTTGCAAACCCCTTGCCGCGCGATTCATAGTCGCGGTTTTCCGCCACCCAAATGCGCCCTCGATCATCCCAGCAGAACGCCATGGGCTGAGTGATCATGGGTTCGGCCGCGTAAACGTTTGCCTCGAATCCTTCCTGCAGGGTCATGTTGTCCACTGCAGCTTCAGGCGTAAGAAACTCCGCGCTACGTCCCTCTTCCTGCGCCATTCGCCACTGCGCATTTGCCAGTGAATGCCCGGTGTATTTTGACCAGTGTCTTGTCAGAGTCATATCATTGAGTTCGCCGGTGTAGACAAGCAGCCGATGGCGAATCGTTTCGGATTTGCCACTGGCAATCGACCAGGTTCCGAGACGAGCACGCACGGGCCCCACTCCCAGCTGACTGTCCACGCGCCACGGGTGAGGAAATCCGCTGTTTTGCGGGTGATCAAAAATGGCAATATGCGCGAGATCATCGCGACCATCGACCTGCATGCCAACATCCATCCACACGGCGCGCTGACCTTCCGCACGCTGTCCTTCGTGTCGAGTCGCGTTGAAGACACGACTCTCAATGTTTTTTTTCCACGGCATTCTCAGGAAGAGCCCGCCATAGTCATACTCGCCGATGTCAAGATCTACCTTCGCTTCACCCGTCCACTGCAGGTCGAGAGTGTAGAATTCGTCCTGATCGAGCAGAGTCCAGATCTGCGATTCACGCAGGACGGCATTGCCGGAGTCGTCCAGCAGATCGTACACCGTCTGCCACTGGACGGCGTCGCCTGCGGCGGTGAGTACGGTTGCTGAGATGCGTTTCCAGTGATCGCCTTCAGGATGATGAAAGTAGTCACGTCCGTTAACTCGTGTGAATCCCCAAAACACGCCGGTCTGGTGTTTATGATGGTCAGGACTGTAGTCGGTCAGAATCCCCTTGCCGTCCGGAGCGGCCAGGGGATGGAGACAGGGTCGAAATCCGGGCTTTGCGATCTGTGTTACCAGCGGCGTTTCGGTGCCTGCCCGCAGGACCTGAATCTCGTCACCGGCTTCGTTTAACACAGCGAGCAGCTGATCGGCACAGCACGATGCGGCTGTGGAAACAAGACAGGTGGCGAGAGTAAGCAGTGGCAGGAACCGATTCATCGGACGACACATCGCGAGCTTTCACAAACGCGGAGGAACAGGTCAGAATGAACCGTATCATCCCAATGTCTGCGCCCGACACAACCATCGTGCACGTTTCTGCAGGCTGCCGACTCGCTTGCGGAATCCTTCCGAGCGACCAGTGTCTGGTTCAGGGATCGAACCACTGCGACGCCGGGTCTCAGTTGTAATTCCGGAACCTGATACAGACGAGCAGGGCGGAAGTAACTCCTGGTTGCGAACCTGGTCCGTTAATGGTCGCACAAGGAAACAAATCACAACTCGGCTATACTTCGATCCATCACGATGGATTCCCGCTGGTGCTCCCGCTCGGTTCCTGTGGCTTCGTGCGACCGCCTGCATCTGACGACCGGCATTTTGCCGGATACACCCAGGTGCGCTCCGACTTTCACTCCAGGTCATTAAGCTCCGACGTATGTTACACCGCAGCCGCCCGCTCCGTCCTGAGCAGCATTTCAACCAACTCCGCCAATGGCTCAATATGGAGGGCGAGGCTGAACGGCAACGCCTCGAAGAACGCCTTAAGGTACAGTCGTCGGCAGAATCCGAACGGCGCGGTGAAACGCTGCTCGATATGGTGATCCACACGCACACTACGGGGCTCGGAGGACGATACCTGCTCACCATGCAGAAACGACGGCAGGCCGAACGTCTGCCATGGCACCGATTTAAGGTGGGAAGCCCCGTTCTGCTTTCATCCGGCGGAAACAGGCATGCAACCGCAGTGCAGGGCGTGGTGAGCAGTCGCAGCATCGACTCGCTTGAAATTGCTGTGAACGACTGGCCGGAAGGAAAACAGTTTCGACTGGATCTGTCACCCGACGAAGTCACTCGCAAACGCCAGTTGGCAGCCATGGACCTCGCCGAACAGGCGACGGGACGACTGGGAAAACTTCGTGACATTCTGCTCTACGACCGGGCTCCTTTGTTCCGGTCGCCAACGCCGCATACGCCATTGGGAGATCTAAACGATTCTCAGCGACGGGCTGTTGAATTCGCACTGGCAGCTGAGGATCTGGCCATCATTCACGGACCTCCCGGCACGGGTAAGACGACAACCGTCGTGGAACTGATTCGCCAGGCTGTCGCCAACGGTGAACGCGTCCTGGCCTGCGCCCCCAGCAACACGGCCGTCGACAACCTGCTTGAAAGACTGGTGGCTGCCGGAGAATCTGCCGTCCGTCTGGGACACCCGGCCAGAGTCATGGAATCAGTCCGAGCGCATACTTTGGATGCGCTCGTCGAAAAACACGACGCCTGGCAACTGGTTCAGGAAATGCAGCGGGAGGCCGAACAACTTAACCGAAAAGCCAGCCGGTTCACTCGAGGCCGTCCGGCACCCGGGCAAAAATACCAACAGAGGCAGGAGGCGCGCGAGCTGAGAAAACATGCAAGACTGATGGAACGGCAGGCGATCAACGAAGTGATTGCTGGCGCGCGGGTGATTTGCGCAACCGTCAGCTTCGACTTCAGCATCCTCGAGGACCATGCCTTTGATTTGCTGGTGATTGACGAAGCATGCCAAAGCGTGGAACCGGGATGCTGGGTCCCGCTGAAGTATGCCAACCGGGTCGTCCTGGCAGGTGATCATGACCAGTTGCCACCAACAATTCTCTCGAAAGAAGCTGCAAGAGCAGGCTTTGCTGTCAGTCTGATGCAACGACTGGTGGAACACTACGGTGACGTTATTACGAGACTGCTGACCGTTCAATACCGAATGCATGAACAGATCATGCAGTTCTCGTCGAACACCTTTTACGATGGCGCGTTGTCAGCGCACAGGACCGTCCGGCATCACCGGCTGAATGACCTGCCGCGAGTCAACGTCTCGGACGACAGCCCGGTGATCTTCATTGATACAGCCGGTGCCGGCTGGGTTGAAGAGGTCGAGCCGGAAGGCCTGAGTAAGCTGAACCCCAATGAAGGCCGTCTGGTTCTCGACCAGGTCAACGAGCTGTGTGACTCGGGATTGAGTCCGACTGATATTGCGGTCATCGCGCCGTACATGGCTCAGGTCCGCTGGCTGAGACAGCACTCCGAGTATGACCGTCTGGAAATCGACACGGTGGACGGCTTCCAGGGTCGAGAAAAAGAGGCTGTCGTGATGTGCACCGTGCGATCCAACACCACCGGGGAAATTGGCTTTTTGTCAGACTCTCGAAGAATGAACGTGGCACTCACGCGGGCTCGCCGAAAGCTGATTGTCATTGGAGACAGTGCAACGCTGGGTACAGACGATTTCTTTGCAAAGCTACTGGGGTGGTTCGAGGAGACGGGCAGCTACCGGACCGTCTGGGAAACAACAACCGAAACCGACCCGATGTAAACAAAGACTTCCGGAACGGCGGAACTCCTGTCGAATCGACTTTTGCAGCGGCAGTTTCGTCGCCGAAGTACCAGGGCACAGCATGCCACCGGACCAACTTGAGTCCACGCTAAAACGATAACGTATTACGCCTGATGCTTTCGTTGTCAGGCGTTTACCCACAGACCCAACACGGGGGAGTCATGTGACGTCCCCCCCAGTTCACCGCGACGATGCTGTTC
>JBDOMX010000440.1:0-18254 GCA_039831615.1 Planctomycetaceae bacterium | reverse complement strand
CATCCTGGCTTACGACGAACCGGCCGGACCATACGCCGGGTTCATGCGACAAATGGAATCACCACAAACGCAGGGAGTCGGTCGAGAATCTGTGGCGTCCCGTGAGGACTATGCAATCCTGTCGGGCCAGGAGTACCGCAGCCGCTATTACGGACACATCAACTTTTTTCTCATTGACCAGCTCGTCTTCGACGGCTCCTCACACAACGCCAATGACTGGCCTCCGTTCGGTCTGGTCGCTCAACGTGTTCGTGAAGAAGGCGGAATCGCGTTCTACGCTCATGGTGGTTACGCCCAGGAAATCTACGCCGACGTTGTCCAGGGCAATGTTGATGGAGTCGAACTGCTGCAGTTTGGTGTGTATCGCGGCATCGGATTGAACGACTGGTACCACATGCTCAACGCGGGTTTCCGAGTCCCCGCCAACGGGGCGTGCGATTATCCTGCCTGCCGCAAGCTGGGCGACTGCAGGACCTACGTGTTCACCGAAGATGAACCGAACATGGAGAACTGGCTGAGAGGCATGGCGCGGGGGCGCAGCTTCATCACGTCAGGTCCCGTGCTGTTGCTGGATGTTGAGGGAAGCCGCCCGGGTGATCAGATTGAAAGATCAGGTCAGGGTCCGCATGTACTCAACGTAAAGATTCGTGTCCGATCTGATGTGGCTCCCGTGACAAATATACAGTTGATCGGCAACGGCCGCGTTATCCGCGAAATGACGGTCCCTCGCCGGGCAGGCCAGGGGAACTGGCTGGAACTGGAACAAAGAATTGAATGCGACGCCTCAACATGGATTGCCGCACGCGCGTTTTCACTGTCTCCCACAGGGACACCCGATGCCGAGTCGCATACCAATCCTGTCTATGTTGTTGTTGACGACAAAGCGCCTTACAACCAGGACTCGCTGGATGCCCTTGTGCGCGCTGTGGACGGTCAAATCGAGATTCACAAAAAGCGTGAATTTGAAGAGCGGGCCAAAGTCATCGCTTACTTCGAACGATCACGCGACATCCTTATGAAGATTCGGGAGATCGGAGGAGCCCCGGCAGCCGGGCATCCGTCAGCGGTGGCTGCGACATCACACCTGGGCGATCCCGGACAGCTTCAACACAGCGATGACGAACTCAGGGAGTTTCTCAAACCCGTCCCGCCGCGGTCGATTGACGAAGCCCTGAACTCCTTCGAGACCATTGACGGCTTCGAAATGCAGCTCGTGGCCCATGAACCCATGGTCGTCGATCCGATCGCAGCGGCATTCGACGCCAATGGAAATCTGTACGTCTGCGAGATGAGGGACTATCCATACAAGCCGACGGAAGGTCACGATCCGATCGGCACCCTGCGTTTGCTGCGCGATACCAACGATGATGGCACTTTCGACCAAAGCCATGTCTTCGCGGATAAGCTCCTGTGGGCGGGCGGAGTGGCACCGTGGAAAGACGGTGTTTTCGTCGCGGCGGCCCCCGATATCTGGTACGTCAAAGATACTGATGGTGATCATCAGGCCGACATCCGGGAAAAAATCTACACCGGATTTGGAACCGGCAACCAGCAGGCGATGCTGAATAATCTGACGTGGGGGCTGGACCACAAAATCTATGGCTCCACCGCTCACAATGGCGGTCTGATCTCCACCGTGGGCGGACCTGCGCAAGGTGCTGCTCCCGTCTCCGTGACCGGGCATGACTTTCGCTTCGATCCGGTCACGGGAAAATTCGAAGCCATCACCGGCACCGTTCAGTTTGGCAATACGTTTGATGACTGGGGCAACCGGTTCCTCTGCAGCGAGTCTCGTCCACTCATGCATGCGATGCTGCCCGAACACTATCTCGCTCGCAACCCGTATTTGCCGGTGCCCTCCGCGATCCGGAATGTCACCGGCGGAGTGGTTCCGATTTTTCGCATCAGTCCGCTCGAACGGTGGCGAATTATTCGATCCAGTCGTCGGGTGGCGGCCGGAGGCCGTTCCCCCCATGCGGCTGGCGCCAGCCATCATGTCATGGATGCGGCGGCGGGGGTCACGATTTACCGCGGTGCAGCGTTTCCGGACGAATTCCGAGGCGACGTGTTCATCGGTGGTGCCCAGAACAATCTGATTCACCGGCGACAGTTGACCCCCGACGGCATTACGTTCACATCCGAGCGCGCAGACGACAACACCGAATTCGTTCGTTCTTCCGACAACTGGTTTCGCCCCGTCAACTTTGTGAACGCTCCCGACGGCAGTCTCTATGTGCTCGACATGTACCGTGAAGTTCTCGAATCGATTCATGTTCCCGACGATGTGGTCAGGCATCTGGACCTGACCAGTGGCCGAAACCATGGGCGCATTTACAGAATTGCTCCCGGCGGATTCGAGCCATCGGCAGCGCCACAACTCGCAAGCGCCAGCACCAGTGAACTCGTTGCGGCGCTGGAAAGTCCTCACGGCTGGTGGCGAGACACGGCTCAGCGACTGCTGTTCGAGCGTCAGGATCAATCCGCTATTCATCCCTTAAGAACAATCCTGACGAACAGTCGGTCACCCCTGGCACGTCTGCATGCCCTCCGTTCACTTGATGGCCTGAAAGCCATCGTAGACGCGGACCTTGTTGTGGCACTGAGTGACAATCATTCGAGCGTCCGGGAACATGCGATGCAGCTGGCAGAACCGCGACTGGATCAGTCTCCGAAGCTGCTCCAGTCGGTGATCGCTCACACGGAACATCAGAATGTACGGCTGCGCGTCCAGGCTGCATTCTCTCTGGGCGAATCCCGCGATCCGCAGGCTGCCGCAGCTTTGGCGAAACTGGCCGAATCCTCCGCTGAGCAGGAAAGTCTGCGGACAGCGGTTTTGAGTTCTGTCGGCAGTCAACCGTTGCCACTGTTTCAATCGTTGGCCGCAGGTCCTGGGAAAATGGACCTCCTGAAACAGCTTGCTGCGATGATCGGCTCGCGCGGAAACTATGACGAAGTGGACGCCGTTCTTGATACACTGGCGACGCTGCAGGACACCGCACGGCAGTCGGACCTGTTGTTGAAACTGGGGCTCGCACTTCGAGCTCATGGAACCGTCCTCGCGTTCAATAGTCAGTCAACGAATGCCGCAGACAGACTGCTGCGGACGCACCTGAATTCTGCACGTGCCACCGCCGTCGATCAGGCGGCCACGACCGAGCAGCGGAAGCGCTCGGTCGCACTGCTCAGTTGTGCCACCCTGGAATACTCAGGAGTCACGTTGCAGAGTTTGCTCGACATTGCCCATCCCGAGGCCGTTCAACTGGCAGCAGTGAACGCGCTGGCCGGCTATCGTGATGCACAAATTGCCGGTTGGTTACTGGACGGATGGAGTCAACAGACGCCCGCCGTGCGGACTCAGGTCGTTGCTACGCTGCTGGCGCGCCCCCAATGGATGCAGTTGTTCCTTCAGGCTGCCGTGCACGGAACCGCCGGAGTGGCGCAGGTCGATTCGACGCAACGATCGCTGCTGCTCAGCCATTCCAGCGACAGCGTCCGGAGTCTGGCGCAACAACTGTTCGCGGGTACGAATTCCGATCAGCGATCGACCATTCTGGCTTCATATCAGCCGGCAATTGCTTCGCACGGCACCGCGAAAGCGGGTGAAACGGTGTTTCGGCGCGAATGTGCTGCCTGTCATCGACTTGACAATGTGGGTCACGCGATCGGTCCGAATCTGGCTTCATCGCCTGCGCGCGATCCTGCCGCCATGCTGAACCACATCCTGGATCCGAATCGCTATGTGCTGCCAAATTATGAGTCGTACGTGGTCGTGGACGCCAGTGGCCGTATCTTCACGGGGATGATCGCCGAGCAAACGGCAACCAGTATCACTCTTCGCCGAGCAGAGAATCAATCGGACACGATTCTCCGCACGAATATCGACGAGCTTGCCGGGACCGGACAGTCGCTGATGCCGGAAGGTCTTGAGAAGAAAATCAACGTGCAGGAAATGTCTGATCTGCTCGCTTATCTTCAGGCCACCAAACAGCCGGGCGATAATGCCGTGCTGGCGGTTGGGACGTTGCCTGGCCTGATTGAACCTGTCCGCATTCCGCCAACAGTGAAGTAGAAGAAAAGTGCCTGTGACACACCCATCGATCCTCAGCCTGTGCATATTGCTCATCCCCGGCGTGATGGCTGAGGCCACTGAAAAGTCAGCGACGGCGTCGTTTTCCGTCACCGTCGACTTTGGCCAGGATGTGGGGCAAAGTTTGGGGACACTTTTCGAAGCCCGCGACGCGACCGGTCGAATCGTCGCCGGCGCCGGATTTCAGGACGTCTACAACACCCGGTTTCGCAACGATCGACACAGGCTGCAGTTCTTTGTGAGGCCCGTCTCCGGGGGTGAAGAATTGACAATCGATCGGCTCCCTCATCCGGATCTGGATTGTGGCGTGTATCTGTTTGACCTGAATGAACAGATCTACGCCTGGACGACCGAGGGAGGTAACTCGGTCCGCCGGTGGGACGATCGCTCAAAATCATGGAAGGCGGAACGTCCACCCGGTGTGCCCGACATTCGTTCCGGCGACGGCGTCACTCGTCTCGGCACGGGAGTGTTGGTCTTTGCTCAGAATGCGGCCTGGTACAACGATCGACAGATTCTGTCACCGCCCGAGTCCGGCGGCTACCACGATTTCTATTATGCCCAGGGACATTTATTGTTCTATCACCGACTCACCGGTGATGGGGGGTTCACTCACCTGTATGCCTGCCCGTGGACACCTCAGAGTCCGCATCAAATTGACCTTTCGCAGGCTGTCGTGTTCGACACACCGTACGATCGTGAAACTCCCTTCGCGTGGGGACAGTGGCAGGATCAGGTCGTCACGGTTTCCAACATGGGCGGAATCTACGTGTACGAAAACGGCAGGTGGACTGTTCAGCTGGCACCCGACGACAAGGTGAGCTATCAGGTGTATTCAGCACTCCACTGGCACGACCGCCTGCTGCTGGCACAATATCCCACCGGCAATGTGTTCGAGTATCGCGGCAGCGCAGTGACACAGATGAAGAACTGGCCTCCCGTGTCGCCAGGTGTCGCCACGAGCGCCCGTGAATGTCAGACATTGTCGATCTATCGAGGTGATCTGATGGCCGGAGTCTGGCCATGGGCCGAGCTATGGCGACGCGACCATGACGCAAAGAAATGGCATTCGATGGGACGAATGTTTACTCATCCGGAATCCACGGCGAAGACTCAGCACCCCTACGAGACTGAAGCAAAAGACCTGGGACTTGTCCTCAACCATTGGGGCCAGCGGGTCACCAGCATGATTCCGCACGGGGATTCACTTTTCATGTCGACGTCCGCGAAAGGGACTGTTCCATGGAAAGATGAATACACTTTTCTCACTGACGAACAGCGGCGCGAATACGGTGCCGTCCTGCGACTTCGAATACCAGGAAATCTTGCTGCGCAGATCAACTGGCCGGACCGCCCGGCCAGATTCACGTTCTCGATCGAACCCGGTCGACTCATCATTCATCAGGACGGAGACATACTGGGATCGAGCGAACTGCCACAGGATTTCAATGTTGACTGGTCCGGCATTTCGACGCAGTGGGGCCATGGAACATACGGCCCCGTCCGTGGCGAGCTGTCACAGCAGACGCTCGTCACGCCTCTCGAATAGCTGCTGGCGTGGTTCTTTTGGACGGGAAGAACCGAAGTGAAAACGGGGGCGATCGCTCCAGCGCCCGTCCACAATGATCGGAAGTACGACAAAATCGGAGACGTCGAACTGCTGCATCAGGTATTGATCCCGCGATCGAACCTCTGGCAACGCACGGCAGACTGGTATACTTTGGACATCCTGCCACTGTCATGTTTCAATGGGAACCCCCATGCTGTCACCTCGGCTCACGAGCCTGCGTCTACTCATGATCAGTCTGCTGTTGCCGGGCCTCGCCACGAGTTGCCAGGCGGCGCCGGACTTTGCGCGGGATATCCGTCCGATTCTGGCCAACCACTGCTACAAGTGTCATGGGCCCGACGAGGCGGCACGTGAAGCCGACCTGCGACTCGACTCCGCCGACACGGCGTATGCGGATCGAGGAGGATACCAGGCTGTCAAACCCGGCGATCCAGAGGCCAGTACGCTGATCGCTCGCATCAATTCACAGGATCCGGATGAACAAATGCCTCCTCCGGACAGCGGACTCAGTCTGTCAGAAGATCAAAAAACTCTGCTGCAGCAGTGGATTGCAGGAGGTGCTGGGTTCCAGCAGCACTGGTCGTTTCGTCCGATCGTGCGGCCGGCTGTTCCGGATCCTCACACGACCACACATCTTATTGACACCTTCGTCATGCGCCGACTGGACGAAGCCGGACTCACACTGTCCAAAGAAGCAGATCGGCATACGCTGATTCGACGAGTCTATCTGGACGTCATCGGCCTTCCGCCGACTCCTGCTGAGATCGAACACTTCCTCAATGATACTGGTCCCGGTGCGTACGAACGAATGGTCGACGATGTCCTGCAGAGCCCTCACTATGGCGAGAAGTGGGGACGACACTGGCTCGATCAGGCCAGATATGCCGATACGAACGGATACACGATTGATTCTCCACGTAGCATGTGGCCGTGGCGCGACTGGGTCATCCGGGCCATCAACGATGACATGCCGTTCGATCAGTTCAGCATTGAACAACTGGCGGGTGATCTGCTGCCAGCTGCATCGCGTGACCAGCTCATTGCGACCGGGTTTCATCGCAACACGCTGATCAATCAGGAAGGAGGCACCGACGACGAACAGTTCCGCAACGAATCGGTCGTTGATCGCGTGAACACCACGGGAGCCGTCTGGCTGGGACTCACGGTGGGTTGTGCTCAGTGTCACACTCACAAATACGATCCCCTCACGCACCACGAGTACTACCAGCTGTTCGCCTTTTTCAACAGTACCGAGGATGTCAATACAACCAATCCAACGATCTCGTTGCCGTCACCAGAGCACAACACACGTCTGGCGGAACTGAATAATGCCGCGATCCATGCCGCCAGCGCACTCACTCAATTCGATGAGGTCAGTCCCGCGGACTCACTGTCGGATGAGCAAAAGGCGCAGCGGGTTGAACTGGAGAAAAAGATCAAGGAGGCGAACGCCGCCAAAGCAAAGTTCGGGAAGGACATTCCGACGACGATGGTCATGAAGGACTTGCCGGAGGCACGACCGTCCCATGTGTTGGTTCGTGGAGATTTTCTTCGGAAGGGAGATCCGGTCCAGCCAGCCTCACCGTCCTTTCTGCCCGCGATGGCATCGCCTGATGATCAACCAAAGAATCGCCTGGACCTCGCTCGCTGGCTGGTGCGAAATGACAATCCGCTGACGGCCCGGGTCACGGTCAATCGCATCTGGATGCAATTGTATGGGCGTGGCCTGGTGGAAACGGAAAATGACTTCGGACTGCAGGGAACTCCGCCGACCCATCCGGATCTGCTCGACTGGTTGTCAGCTGAGTTCATGGACAATGGCTGGTCAAGACGATTGCTTCTACGGACGATTCTTACGTCGCGAACCTATCGGCAGTCCTCCACGATGACTCCGGAATCCACCGGCATCGACCCGCTGAATCGACTCCTTGCACGACAGTCGCGCGTTCGAGTGGACGCGGAAATCGTTCGCGATCTGGCACTGGCGGCCAGTGGACTGCTGAATCGCAGAATTGGCGGTTCCAGCAGCTATCCACCTCAGCCCGACGGTGTGTACGCGTTTACTCAACGGAAGGCCAGTTGGCCCACAAGCACGGGCGACGATCGTTATCGTCGGGGGATGTATACGTTCTTCATGCGGAGTGCTCCGCACCCGATGCTGACGACTTTTGACACTCCTTTTTTCAATACGACGTGCACGCGCCGAGTTCGCTCCAACACGCCGTTGCAGTCGCTGACGATGGCCAATGACACCGCGTTTGTGGAGGCCACTCAGGCGCTGGCCGGACGATTGCTGGACACTCATGACCGGAACGAAGACCGCATCCGGATGGCGTGGCTTCTCTGCTTTTCACGACCACCGGCGGATCACGAAAGACAACGCGTGTTTGCGTTCGTGGAAGCGGCACAGCAGGAACTGGCAGAGACGCCGTCGGAAGCCCTTGCCATAGCCGGAACGGTTCCGGCCGATCAGGCCGTTGAGCGAGCGACATGGACCATGGTCGCCCGCACCCTGCTCAACCTGGACGAATTCATCACTCGCGAATAAAGTCGCATCACTATGGACGACAAACAATCCCTGACCGGAACAGCTGCATCGCAGGACGCGACTCGACGGCACTTCTTCCAGCGCTGTGGCGTCGGTGTCGGTGCTGCTGCGCTCTCGTCGCTGATGAATTCCGGTCAGGCTGGCACGGCTGCGGAGTCAGCCGCTCCCCTGCAGCCACATCACGAACCAGCAGCGAAAGCCGTGATCTTTCTGTTCATGGCTGGCGGACCGAGCCAGCTGGATTTGTTCAATGAGAAACCAGTTTTGCTGAACCACCACGGTCAGCTCCCTCCACAAAGCTATCTGGACGGCAAACGATTTGCATTTCTGAAAGGCACCGAAAAGTTGCTGGGCAGTTCGTGCCGCTTCACTCGCTGGGGTGATTGTGGCCAGGAGCTGAGCGACCTGCTGCCGCATCACCGTCGAATTGTTGACGACGTGTGTTGGCTGCATGGCATGCAGTCTGATGTGTTCAATCATGGCCCTGCCAAGATCTTTCTCAACACCGGTTCACCTCAACCTGGCCGCCCGAGTATGGGCTCGTGGACCACGTATGGTCTGGGCAGCGCGGCGCAGGACCTCCCCGGTTTTGTGGTCCTGCAGTCCGGTCCGCGGGGACCGCGCGGGGGGTCTGCTCTGTGGTCAAGTGGATTCCTGCCGACGAGCTACCAGGGAGTCCCCTTTCGGAGCGGCCCGGAACCGATCCTCAATCTGACGAGTCCGGACGGCATGACGCGGGAAAGAGAACGTCAGTTCGTGGATCTTGTTTCGGACCTCAACAGGCAGCATCTGGACAAGGTTGGCGATCCGGAAATCTCAACGCGGATTGCGGCCTATGAAATGGCCTACTCGATGCAAACCAGTGCCCCCGAACTCATGGACCTGTCCGGTGAGAGTCCGCATACCCTGGATTCCTATGGTGCCACGCCCGGGCAACCTTCTTACGCCAATAACTGCCTGCTCGCTCGCCGTCTCGTGGAACGCGGAGTGCGATTCGTACAGATCTATCACACGAACTGGGATCATCACGGGGGCACCTCCGAGAATCTCGAAACGCACCTGCCCGCGGTGTGCAAAGAAGTCGATCAGGCGTCGGCGGCTCTGGTGCTGGACTTGATCCAACGCGGGCTGCTCGAGGATCCCATCGTGATTTGGGGCGGGGAATTCGGTCGAACACCGATGGGAGAAATCCGTGACAACACCGGTCGCGATCATCACATTGATGCTTACACGATGTGGGCCGCGGGGGGAGGATTTAAACCGGGCATGATTCATGGGAAAACAGACGAGCTGGGTTTGGGAGTGGATGAGCAGGCCAAGCATGTGCATGACCTGCAGGCGACGATCCTGCACCAGCTGGGACTGGACCACGAACGACTCACGTACCGTTTCCAGGGCCGGGATTTTCGACTCACGGATGTGCATGGAAATGTTCTGCACGATGTGATTGCGTAATGGGTAAATGATGTGTGCGACGGCGACACGGCGACTGATATCATTCGATTCTGAGTTCTCAACGGGAAGACTTCTGACGGTGAATACGACAATTCGAATCCTGCTCGCGTTTTCTTTCGTTTTACTGACTGAATCCTGCGCTCCCGGAGAAGACTGGCCGCAGTTCCGCGGTCCGGGAGGACAGGGACAATCGGCCTCTCGAAATCTTCCGGTGAACTGGGATTCGGACACGAATGTGGTCTGGAGAACAGCGCTGCCTGGAAACGGCTGGTCGTCACCGGTTCTGTCGCAGGGTCGCATCTACCTCACGACGGCGGTGGCAGGAGAACAGCCAGACGACCGGGTGTCTTTGCGTGCCGTGTGCCTGGGTGCGGAATCCGGCGACTTGATATGGAATGTCGCCACTGCCATGCTGCCGGCGGATGCAAAAATGCACCCCAAAAACAGCCACGCCAGTCCCACACCCATTGTGACAGATGACCGTGTCTACGTGCACTTTGCAGCATACGGAACGGCTGCATTGAACCTGGACGGTGATCTCATCTGGCAGAAACAAATTGAGTATGAACCGCAGCATGGAACCGGCAGTTCGCCGGTCCTGTTTGAAGACCTGCTGATCTTCAATTGTGATGGCGTCGAAGCCCCATTTGTGATTGCACTGGATGCTGCCAGCGGAACAGAACGATGGCGAACTTTTCGGCCCGATCTGGCAAGATTGAAATTCTCGTTTTCCACTCCGCTGCTCATCGAGGTCGACGGCCAGCCTCAGCTTGTGAGCGCGGGAAGTGATTTGGTCTGCGGCTACGACCCTCGATCCGGAAAACAGATATGGATGGTCCGTTATCCGGAAAAATGGTCGGTCGTCCCTCGTCCTGTCTTCGCCGGAGGACTGGTTCTGGTGTGTACCGGCTATGTGGGACCATCGGAATTGCTGGCGATCCGGCCGGCCGGCGAGGGCGATATCACGGACACTCATGTGGTCTGGCGAACCGAGCAGTTTGTCCCGCACAGCCCGTCACCGGTTGTCGCCGGCAGTTACGTTTATCTGATGAGTGACAACGGAATTGCATCCTGTCGAGATTTGGCGACCGGCGATTTGCTCTGGAAAGAACGCGTGGGAGGCACCTACTCGGCGTCCCCCGTGCTCGCGGAAGACCGGATCTATTTCCTGTCGGAAGACGGACTCTGCACGATCATCAAGGCGGCTCCTGAGTTTGATCAGATCGCGAAAAACGATCTCAAAGAACGCTCGCTGGCTTCAATGACGCCCACCGACGGGGCCCTGTTGATTCGCACGATCGAGGGGCTCTACCGCATCGGCAAATGACGATCTCGGGACGGTGGACGAGTCCCGAATGTCAAAATTGATGCTGGCAGCATCGGCAACGTTTTCGTCGCTGCCAGCGCCGACCGTGCCCCTGCCATTTCCTGTGCTCTCTGCGAGAAACACAGGTTCAGCACACGTCAACAGACCACGAGGACTTCGGGACTTATTGAGTGACCAGCGCAATCGTTCCCACGTCCACTGGCACGTCATCTGCACCGACGGTGACGTCGTGCTGCGATGAATCCGCACTGGCGTATGCTCCCCGAAACGCATCGGAACTCTTCAGTGACGAGTCGACAATGTACGTGAACGTCAGGGCATACTCGCCGGGTGGAGCACCGTCTCCCGCATAATACGTTGTCACTGCAAAGCGACCCTCGTCGTCTGTGATTGCGGTTGAACTCGTTGGATTCGCACTGTCACGACCCTGCTTTGGATTCAACTTCACTCTGACACGTGGAACAGCCACTCCATCGACCGTCACGACACCGCTCACCGGGACAACCTTCTTCTGATTCGGCGGCGCAGGGCGATCACTGCCGCATCCATGACTCACCAGACACGCCCCGCCCATCAGCACCAATGCCACACAGCGACGCCGCCACGCATTCCTGAATTCACTCACAATCATCCTTTCACCTGACAGATTTCGATCCAAAACACATTACAGCGTATGACGCTGACTCGTGGCCGCGGCGGAAGTGGCAGAACCTGTGATCCATTGCCCCCGGCGAGCCAGCACCCATCAAGACTGTTCGACAAATGCTCTCGTCAAAAAAAAGCGAACCAGCCGCTCTTCTGCTCACAGCTGGTCCACTTGGTTTCGTCACATCCGGCATCGCGTTACTGGGAGACGATCTCGCCGCCAGCTCGCGTGACCGTCGAAGCGAACACGGTCGTATCAACGTTCTCACTGGTTGTCTGGACGGAACCGTCCGCCAGCAGACTCAGTACCGCACCGGTATGGAACGAAAACGGACCGGCCACGTCGTAGTTGTCCTTGACCGCGTTGGTACAGTTGACGATACACGTCCCTTCCATTGTGGCGAGGTCGAGAGGAGTCACACCATCGTCGAACGGAGCACCCGCCGCTGCGGGTGCACCCATTGAGTAGAACGCCCAGCCACCAGGAGCCCATGGCGAGGCAATAGGTGCAGTGACAGGCTTGCCGCTTCGATACGTGACGTCACGAACTGCATGCTCAACAACAAGGTACGTGTTGGATGTACCGTCCGTGATATCACGAATACGGTTCGTTCCCTGGTTGAAGAGGGGGATCGCTCCGCCATTTCCGACGGCAGTCGCCCCGCGCATCGCACCTTCGTTGCTTCCGGCAGAAATTCCGGCCAGAGCGGCCAGTTCATCGGTCACATTCTGCAAAACGATATAATCCAAAGCGCCACTGGTAAGTCCGAGGTTTGTGCCAGCCGGCGCGCCGGCACTCGGGATCGGAGCCCCGGCAGCAAAGAAGATTTTCGCCGTGTTCGACGCCCGTGGAGCAGATGGGCACATAAAACCGGGAATCACGGTTCTGGCTGCGGCCATGCCTGGTTCGGTCCCAACATCGTCGCCGGTGATCTGCAGTCCTCCGCTCGCCACAATGGCGTCGTAGACATTGCTTTGATCAATGTACGGCAGAATGGCCGTGGCCCAGTTGGTCATGGTGGTCGAGCCGAGGATTCCCGCACCAACGACAACATCAAGACAATACGATTGCGGGAACATGAGGTAGACATCGTGGTAGTTGTGCAGCGCGATGCCCATCTGCTTCAGGTTGTTGCGACACTGAGTTCGGCGAGCCGCCTCGCGTGCCTGCTGCACAGCCGGCAACAACAGTGAAATGAGAATCGCGATGATCGCAATCACGACCAGAAGCTCGATCAGGGTAAAACCCTGATGACGACGCTTGATCCGGATCATGGGAGTGTCCTTGTTCAGAAGAGAATGACAGAAAGTGCGTAACGTCAGGACTCGCAGAATGACCGTGAATCCCAGGAGGGTCGGCAGCTGAACGAATGCACAGCAAAAAATCCCAAAAACCAACCGTCGCATGCCTCAGCCTACGTGCAACGTCGCCGTCACACAAGATGTATGCGTTCCACATGAAGCGGACGCGTGATCAGAATTCGACATGATCTCTGACCAATTCTGCAACGATTTGGTGGAGGTCGGACGTCTCAGTGAACGCTCCAAACAGCCCAACGGTTGTCCGAACGGCCTTCGATACCAGCAGTCTCCTACACGCGGCAAGTGTTGCATTTCGCAGCGACCGGCGCGGCAACAATATCGTTCTTATTACAGAAAATTTTCCCACCAGTCAACAGAACGCACCCCACAGTCAGTCTGGCCCCGTGAGACGACCGATCGACGACACCAGATTGTGCGGCGCTGTTGCCGTTCAGGCCGATTGTATGAACCCGGGCAGGACTGCGTCTGCCAAAAACCTTGCTGCCAACAATGATGCCTTGCGTTTTTGATAAGCGGTCGATGGTTCGGATCGCTATTGATGATCCTGCAGCGTCTCCAGCAGAAGTGACCGAACGGTCTTTGGATCTGCTCCGGAAACTTGTTTCATCACGATTCCAATCAGGGGACCGACTGCCGCCTGTTTTCCGGATCGAACGTCATCCGCTGCATGCGGCATCGCGGAAATTGCGTTCGCCACGGCTTCGCTCAATGCCCCCGTGTCGCTGACAACTTCACGTTGAGCAGCCAGTGAGTCCACGTCGGTGACAGAAATGGAATCGCCGGAGTCGGCTTTTTCCCTGAGCAAACCATACACTTCTCGCGCGCTTTTGGTCGTCAACCGGGAATCGACGACGCATTTCAACAGCTGACCGAGGATGTCAGCGGTGACCGCGAACTGATCAATTGAGACACCACCCGCGTTGAGATCTCTCAAAACATCCTGCGTGGCCCAGTTGGCCGCGGTTTTGGGATCTCCGCAGACGTCAACGACCTGTTCATACCAGTCCGTGAATTGGGGACCCTGATCAATGATCACACTGGCGTCGTATTCTGAAAGGCCAAGCCCGGATTGAAAGCGCTGAACGCGAGCGGCCGGTGATTCCGGGAGTTGAGCGCGGATCTCATCGGCTTCCTGTCGTGTCACCAGCACCGGGATCAGATCCGGATCCGGAAAGTAGCGATAGTCAGATGAATCTTCTTTCTCACGCTGCCCGAACGTGACACCTCGATCCGCATCCCATCCACGTGTTGACTTGGGAGCATCGTCGATGGACTGATGTGTCTTTTCCCAGTGTGTTGTCTGTCGTTTGATTTCGTACTCGACTGCCAGTTCGACGTTGCGAAAACTGTTCATGTTTTTGAGTTCAGCGATGGGCGTGGCAACCGTCTCCCCGTTACCCTGATCAACATGGAGGTTCACGTTTGCATCACAGCGCAGACTGCCTTCCTGCATGTTGCAGTCGGACACATCGATAAACTTCAGCAGCGTGCGCAACTGCTCGAGAAAGTGTCGCGACTCGGAAGATGTTCGCAGGTCCGGTTCGCTGACGATTTCCAGCAGCGGCGTGCCGGTACGATTCAAATCGACTCGACTGTCTCCTCCTCGTCCCGATTCATCATGGACGTTTTTGCCGGCGTCTTCTTCCAGATGCGCCCGAGTAAGCCGAATATGCCGTGGGTCGGCTCCTTGTTCGTCAGCGGCAATATCCAGCCAGCCATTCGAACTGAATGGCAGATCGAACTGGCTGATTTGATAAGCCTTCGGCAGATCCGGATAGTAGTACTGTTTGCGATCCCACTTCGTGAATTCGGCGATGTCGCAGTTCAGCGCGACTGCGGTCCTGAGCGCCAGATCGAACGCGTGACGATTCATGACGGGCAGGGCTCCCGGTAATCCCAGGCAAACCGGACAGGTTTGCGTATTGGGTTCATCGGGATTGAATCGAGGCGAACATCCGCAGAACAGTTTGGATGCCGTACGCAGCTGGACATGAACTTCCAGGCCAATGATCGTAGTGTATTCAGTCATAAATGTCAGTCTCCGTTGAGAGACCTCGGGTCGAAAATGTTTGCAGAAAACACCACGCCGTCCGCGGTCCGGACAATGGTCTCCCCCGACCCGATATTGTCGGCAGGAACGACCGCCAATCCAATGGTCGGTGATTGTGTCTCATCAAATGAACTGAGTTGACCTGCACGGACCGAATCGGTCGATTCGCCCTGCAGTTCGACAGATGCGAGTGCCCGGTTAATCCTTCCCATGGCATCAATTCGGGCGATCGGTTCCTGTCCCAGATAACAGCCTTTGGTGTAGCAAATCGCCGACACATCGCGTGCCGCTTCAGGAGCCAGATGATCGTCATTCAGATCTGTACCAATGAGTGGAAAGCGTTCCCGAATCCGCAACCGCTCAAAATCTGACGACGTCCCCAATTCCCCGCGTTCGAGGATCGACGCCTGCAGCGATCGGATATTTGGATCAGGACCGCTGAACAGAGAAAGGGACTGGCCTGCCCAATGCAGCGACAGACACCTGACGGCAGCATCATCAGTCCAGCTTCCCGATTCTCGCTGGCCGTCGTGCGCCAGGGAAACCGGCAGCCTGCCGATGACGGCCATCGCGGCCAGGCCGGCTGTAAGTGATTCAAAGCACGCATCTTCCGTGATGATGTAGCGATTGAGGTGGCTGAGCAGTAAATCCTCGTCACCGGGCAACATCCAGATCTCGTGATGGTCTTCACCGGCAAGAATGAACCCGTGCGCAAGAATCCTCGCCTTGACATTGGTGAAGAACGCTTCGCATGACGTTCCGACGACCAAACCGTTGATATCGTTCGTGCAGAAGTTGTGCAGAAACTTCACTCGATCCGTACCGGTTGAGCGAATGCGGATGAGTTGCGGCAGCGGGATGACGAGTGTGGATGAAGACATGCGTGGGGGGTCGGGGGAGTAGAGTGAGAAAAGGGCCGTTAGTGATCGAGCTCGAGCATTTGCCGAAATTCCTGGCGGAGACGGTCGACGGCAGCGGAGAATTCACCGGACAGGGTCACGCCAGCTGCCAGGCGATGTCCGCCGCCACCCAATCGCTCGGCCAGGGCCGCCACGTCGTAGGGGGGCCGGCAGCGGAGACTGCATTTCGACTGCGCTGTTGGCAACTCGACCGCGATAAACGCGGCTTGTGATCCGGCCACGGTCAGGCACTGATTCACCAGCCCCTCAGTATCCGCCGGGACAGCTTTGGTGGCTTCGAGATCGTTGCGATCCACACTGATCCAGGCCAGTCTCCCGTCACACTCGACCTGCATGCGCTCGAGGATCCGGCCGGCGAGGTGAAGTTTGGCCAGGGAGCGCTGTTCGTGGATGTGGTTATAAATCACATCCGGTTCAGCGCCCTGGTCGATCAACGACGCGGCAGCACGCATTGTGTGCGAAGTTGTCGACGGAAATCGGAACCACCCCGTATCGGTGGCAATCGCCGCGTACAGCCATGATGCCGGCCCCGCATCGAATGTGACGCCCAGAAACTCGGCCGCTTCACAAATCAGTTCACCCGTCGCAGCCGCGGAAACGTCTTTGAAATCGGTGGCGCCGAGGTCATCAGAACTCACATGATGGTCGATCACAACTCGCAGGCAGTCGGATGCTCGAATCACTTCCGCCATGGCGCCCAGCTGTTGCCAGGCGCTGGTATCCACAATGACCTGCACATCAACGACAGGCAGGTCGACTTTGCGAATATCGTCCCCCAGTTTTTTCACGGCCCCATCGGTATTCATGAAATGCAGATTGGCCGGAGGAGCCGTCGCATTGACCATCGTGACCTGTTTTCCGAACGATTCCAGAATGGCGGCCAGGCCTCGTTGAGATCCCAGAGCATCGCCGTCCGGACGCACATGCGTCGTGATTTGAAATGACTGGTGGCAATCAATGATACTCTTCAATGAAGCCCAGTTGAGTTGAGACACGGAGGTGCTTTCTGCGATGCCGACTTTCAGGCCGGGATCACCGGAATGGGTCCTGGTAACAGCGTCGGGTTAAGATGTGGCCTGTCCTGCGGAATCTGACTGACAGGCGGCGGTTTTGCAATTGATGCCGGTCCGGCGGGCTTCGCGCGTCCGACTGCATCTCACGGCCCCTTCCTTTTTCGCGGGCGTACAAGCCAGCCGATCAGCAAACCCGCGACCAGAAACGGAATCATGGGCTTTGCTCTTGGCAGGACAATCCCTGCAACCACCACCAGTCCGACCGTCCACGGTGAGACGCGTGCCCATGCGGCTGGCCGATCCCTGGTTGGCAGTGCCAGCCAGAATGCACCCAACAGCAAACCGACACGGACGAACGCCGAAGCAGTGCCGGCGTGCCTGGCCGTGATCAACAGCAGGCCGCCCGCGATCGTACAGGCAATCGCCAGCAATCCAACGAGTGCCCTTTTTCGCCGCAGCTCATTTTCACTGATCATAATCTCATCACGATGCTCCGAATCCGGCCTCAATCCGCCACGGGAAGTCGCAGACTGCGTCCCTGCAGACAATCCAGGGCATCCAGCTCGGCATCGGCAGCCCGCATTCGCCCCTCATTAACACGGTGTGTCATGATGATGAGTCGGGCTGCCTGGTTCCGGTCGGTGGCCGTTCGCGATTCTCCCTGCACGAGGGACGAAATGCTGACCTCATAACGACCGAGAATGTCGGTCACGTCGGCCAGCACATGCGGACGGTCATCGACCGTGCAACGTAGATAGTAGCGATGTTCCGGTTCTTCCTGAGGGAGGATTTCCGTGGATTGCCGGGAGCAGCTGCGCAACACGGCTTGAAACGTCCTGGCCGCACGTCCCGATGCCACATCGACGACGTCAGCCATCACAGCCGACGCGGTGGGCAGCTGACCTGCTCCCTGGCCCGCCAGCCTCAAGCGACCGACCGTACTGCCGGTGATCGTCACGATATTGTCGGCTCCGCTTGTCTGGGCCAGCGCCCAGTTGCTGGGCACCAGTGTGGGCTGGACCGATGCTTCGAGCCGGCCTTGATTCAGCTTTGCCGTTGCCAGCAGCTTGATGCTGTACCCAAGTGCTGCGGCTGCTTCAAGATCGGAAAGCATCAGATCGTCGATCCCCCTGCAGACCATCTGATCGACCGGAATGTCTGTCGCAAAGGCCAGACGGATCAGAATCGCCAGTTTCTGTGCGGCATCGGTCCCATCGACGTCCAGTGTCGGATCCGCCTCCGCGTAGCCGAGTTCCTGTGCCAAAGCCAACGCCTGCTCGTAGCTTTGGATTTCTGAAAGCATTTGCGGCAGTATG
>JBDOMX010000088.1:0-18298 GCA_039831615.1 Planctomycetaceae bacterium | reverse complement strand
ATTCGTCCCAGCATGGCATAGTCTTTGACCGCGGCTTCGGTGATTGCTATTCCTTCCGGAAGTAAATCAAGGACTGACTGTGCCATTGATTCCGAATTGAGCGCCGCAACCAGAATCCCTCCTCGATTCAGCAGCGCTGTGAGCGAAGGTAATAATTCGACGGGAATGGTGTCCGTAAGAATCGCCAGTCTGACGTCTTCGGGGATTGGCAGAACCAAACCATCTGAAGTCACGGTGTCAAGAATTTCCAGTTGGGCCTGCGCCACCGTGTGCGGGTCTGCGTTCGCCGTCATCCCGTCCAAAGCCCGCTGCAGGTAGTAGCGCATCTTGTCGGCGTCATTGATGTCAGTCGACCCGGCGTGGGCGATTGTGGAAATTCGGGTCGTGTTCAAGGGCAGGGGAATGCGGTTATCGAATGCATGGGAATCACCAACCAGTGACAGGCTGATCGCATCCTCTGTAAGGGTGAAGGACGAAAGTGGCAGGGTCACCTGGCGTCCGGGAACAACGTTCACCATGGTCTCCGTTCCGGCTTCCAGTCCTGCGGGATTGAGCGGTCTCACTGTGAAACGCGTGGTCACTGCATCCGTGTCATTGCTGATGCGAATGAGCGATTTGCCAGTTCGCCGGTCGATCATCGTATGCAATGCCGCATTGCCAGGTTCCGTTGGCTTGACGATCCGCAGCGAGACCCGAATAGACGCGGGCCATCCACCCGCCGAGATGGGTCCAAAGTCGCTGCCTTCCTGAAAATCCGTCACGAGAATGATTTTGTGTTCGGTATCCGGATCGGAGTTCTGCACGAGGTCTTCGGCTGTTTGCTGAAGGGCGCTTCCCGAGTGGGTCGCATGCCAGTCTGATTGGTATTTATTGCACAGCCGCTCAATGGCTGCCGATCGTTCGCCCGACGAAAAGGCGGTCCATGACTCCGGTCGAATCACGGTGTCGACGTTTTCTGAAAACAGTGCAACCTGCAGGCGATCCGCGTCGCCCAGGCCCTCCACCGTCGACCGCACTTCCCGTAAGACGGCCTCCCGGATTCCGGCCCTGCTCATGCTGGCACTGCGGTCGATGAGCAGCGTGATGCTGCGTCCCGGATCGTTGGACGAAACAGCTGTGTCGACAGATCGTTGAAATGGTCGAGCAAAGGCGAGACCCAGCAGTACCAGGGCGAGGATTCTGAGCAGGAGTAAAGGCCAGTGTTCGACGGTCGTCCGGCGAGTGAGTTTAGGTTGAGCGGAATCAAGGAATCGAACAAGGCTGAAGGACAGACGTCGAGTCGGTGCTCGCCGCAGCATGTGCAACACAAGCGGAACGCCGGCCGCCAACGCTCCTGCCATGGCAAAGAACGGCGCCAGGAATTCCATCAGGGGGCTCCCAAACTGACGGTTCCGGCCGACTGCCATGAGTCGAGTTCACCTGCTCCCCCAGGCCGACCGCGCCGGGCGTGCAGGAATGCGGACAGGACCAGTTCCAGCGGCTGGTCAGTGGTGACTCGAACGAATGCCGCACCCAGTCGGGTGCAAACCGACTCCACCTGATCGTTGTGGGCATTGATCTGCTTCTGAAACTTACTCCTTGACGTTTCCGGGTCCGCGTAAATCGACCTGCCGGATTCCAGGTCTTCAAATAATCGAGGACCATCAATGTCCAGACTCAGCTCGACGGGATCCAGCACCTGAAAGACAATCACGTCGTGTCCGCGCCCGCGCAACAGCTTGAGGCCTGTTTCGAACTGCTCAACCGGGGCCAGAAGGTCTGAAATCAGGACTGCCAGGCCACAGCGCGGAAGCCGCGCGGCGGCGTGTTCCAGAGCAGTGGCCGGATCGGTTTCCCGACCGGATGTCGGTTCTTCCAGGGTCACCAGGATACGACGCAACTGTCCAGGTCGATATCGAGGAGACACGACTGTTCTCAAACGTTCGTCAAACAGACTCAGCCCAACCGCATCACCCTGTTTGTTGAGCATCCACGCGAGCGATGCGGCGATCGTGCGGCCATAATCGTGCTTGCTCCAGCCGACCGAACCAAATGACATCGACTGGCTGAAATCCGCGATCAGGAAACACCGCAGGTTGGTCTCATCTTCGAATAACCGAATGTAACTGCGATCGGTCCGAGCGAACAGTTTCCAGTCGAGAAATCTCGGGTCATCGCCCTGCGCATACTGGCGATACTCTGAAAACTCTACAGAGAAGCCGTGACGTGGACTGCGGTTGAGCCCGGTGCGAAATCCCTGCACAATGACTTTTGCCCGCAGCTCCAGCGAACGGATCGACATCACGACGGATGGATCCATGAGAACCGTCTGCGGCTGGTCCGAGAATCCTGGCACTTACGCGACCGCCTCCTCCCTTGGATGCTCCACGGTTTCCAGCAAGTGCTGAACAATCATCTCCGTGGAGATCCCTTCGGCTTCGGCTCGATAATTTGTCAGAATACGGTGTCGCATCACCGGCTCACACAGTTCCCGGATGTCAGATGTCGACACGTGCGATCTGCCACCCAGCAGTGCGGCTGCTTTGCCGCCCAACACAAGGTACTGGGCCGCACGGAGTCCGGCACCCCACGACACATACTGGCTGACGTATTCAGTCGCACCTTTCTGGCCAGGTCGCGATGCGGTTGCCAGCCGCACGGCATAGCGAACCACGTCGTCCGCCACCGGAACCCTCTGCACGACCTGGTTGAATTCGCTCACCTGACTGCCGTCAAACATCGGGATGATGGTCTCGGGCCGACGAGACGTGGTCTGTTGCACGACCGCCACTTCATCCTCTTCCGACAGGTAGTCAATCAGCACATTGAACATGAAGCGATCGAGTTGAGCTTCCGGCAGCGGATAAGTGCCTTCCATTTCGATCGGGTTCTGCGTCGCCAGTACGAAAAAGGGTTCTTCCAGAACGTGCCGCTGTCCGGCGGCAGTCACCTGGTGTTCCTGCATGGCTTCCAGCAAAGCCGATTGAGTTTTTGGCGGCGTACGATTGATTTCGTCCGCCAGCAGCACGTTCGCAAAGATGGGTCCCGGAATGAACCTCATTGATCGATGCCCGGCGGCGTCTTCTTCCAGCACTTCTGTGCCGGTGATGTCGGCCGGCATCAGATCAGGCGTGAACTGGATGCGGTTGAACTCGAGGTTGAACAGTTCGGCGATCGATTTCACCAGCAGGGTCTTGGCGAGTCCGGGAGCTCCGGTGATCAGACAATGGCCTCCCGCCAGCAGTGAAATCAGCAGCTGACGGACGACATCTTTCTGTCCGATAATGACTTTGGACAGTTCGACGTCGAGGCGCTGCCGCAGGTTTCCGAGCTGATCGATGAGTTCAGACTCGCGTTCCGGATTGAGTTGTCCAGTCATGCATTCCCTTCGACAGCGTCGGCATCCGTCAGTGAGTCATCGCGTAGAACACGATATTGATTCCCAGCGGGTAGGCTTTTTTTTCCGAAAACTCTTTGAAATACCACGGACTTTCGCCTTCACGTTCCCAGCCATCTCCCAGATCTGTGTTGTGGCAAATGATCGCCATCATGCGACCGTTGTCGTCGAGCAGACTCTTGTAGTGAACCTGCCGAGTATCCGGACCACGTTCCCAGGTAATGATCTGTCCGCCCGGACCCTGTTGCGCCGCTCCAATCGCCGGGATCTGCGGCCGTTCTTTGAGGTCATACACGCAGTGAAAAATCGGATGTTCCAACGGCAGTTCCTCGGGTTCACGGTCAGGAAACACACGTTTGATTTCGCGGTAGAAATTGTTCCATTCGTAGTCACCCCAGAAATCATCCACCATCAGGAATCCGCCATTGAGCAGGTAACGACGGAGGGCTGATACTTCATGCTCACTGAAAACCAGTTGCCCGGGTTCGATGATATAGATGAATGGGTAGTTGAACAGCTCCGGATCGGTCAGTCGCAGGATGCGGCCGTCGGGATTCACGTGCAGCGAGGTCAGTTGCTGCAGCCGATACGAGAAATTGAGCTCCGCGTCCGGATAGTCGACCTGCCATTTGTCCCAGCCACCCCATGAGCTGTACTGGATGCGAACGAACGTGAATACATCGTCCTTGAAGTGTTCATCGACCTTCCAGTCGGGGACACCTCGGCGATCGGGCCGCGCATCCGCTCGATACTGACGCCGCGAGTATTGTCTTCCGATGGCGACGACGGACGCCAACAGGACGATACCTGACACGAGGACGGCGATTGCAGATCGATTCATGAGACCTCCCGAACCGGGGAGAGCAGGGCGACATCAACCGTTGTCGCAGATCAAGGAGTGATTTGCCAGTGCGAGTTGCTGTTGCTTCTGCATCTGAATGCAACCTGGTGCTCGCACCGCCCCCCTACAACCTGTCCATGTTGGCATCGTCGTGCCCAAAAAATCCGTTCAGTCGTTACATATCCAACAAACAGATTTGCTGTCGTCGTATGCGGGGCTGTTTCTGTGCGCCGGGGCTTCCACAAGCCATGTTAATCAGTGGACTGCCCACGCGGCTCTCTGCATTCCAATATCAGCGAAGGATTACCGAAATCTGATGTGCGCGCAGGCAGTACTCCCAGGGACTGACGAAGCATCCGCGTCGGTGGAATCGTTCGTTGCCGCGAAGACAACGGCAGTGTGCAGCCTGCATGCATCCACCACGTCTGCCGTTCTGTCCAGCCTGCGAATTCATCAGTGGGTGAAGAACGCCCTGCTGTTTGCCAGCATCGTGTTTTCAGGGCAGCTGACGAATGCCGTCAGTCTGCTGACCGCGTGTGCCGGCTTCGCCGTTTTTTGTGTCGCTTCCAGCGGTGTCTACCTGCTGAACGATCTGGCTGATCGCAAGGCCGATCGCCTGCATCCGGTGAAATGCCACAGGCCGGTCGCATCAGGACACCTTTCCCTGGCCGCTGCTGCAACGCTTTGTCTTGTTTTGATCGCAGGCGGAATTGCCGGAGGCTTCGCGATTGGATTCGCGTTCGGCTGGATCGTCTGCATCTACATCGGCCAGAACGTTGCCTACTCGCTCGCACTCAAGCGTGTTGCCATTCTGGATATTATGATGGTGGCGGGAGGATTCGTCCTCCGCGCTGTCGCGGGAGCCGTTGCGATTTCAGTCACCGCCTCACCATGGCTGGTGATCTGCAGTCTGATGCTGGCCCTCTTTGTTGCCTGTGGCAAACGCCGCCACGAACTGAACCTGTTGCGCACTCACGCGGCTGACCACCGAGAGAATCTTACCGAGTACACACCGGAACTGCTCGACCTGATGATGGCCATCACGGGCTGCGCAGGAGTGATGACATACGTTCTCTATGCTCTGTCGCCGTGGGCCTACGCTCGGTATGAGTCCTACGCACTGGTGCTGACGGTCCCGACCGTGCTTTACGGTGTGTTTCGTTTCCAGTACCTCGTGCACCACAACGATGCCGGTGGCGAGCCCAGCCGTTTGTTTGTGACGGACAAAAGGCTGTTGATCAATGCCGTGGTATGGGTCGTCGTGACATGCTTTGCTGTTTACGCGCCACCGGAGCTGCTCCCGTGGTGGCGTATCGAGTTGTAATCGTTGCGGAGTGGTCTTTTATGCCAGGACATCATGCAGGACGTGACCGGACACATCAGTCAGCCGAAAGTCGCGACCCTGAAATCGGTGAGTCAATCGTTCATGATCGATTCCGAACAGATGCAGCAATGTGGCATGCAAGTCGTTGACGTGCACTTTGTTTTCCACCGCCTCGTAACCAAGTTCGTCTGTTGCACCGTGCGTGATGCCGCCTTTGATGCCACCGCCTGCCAGGAAAAGTGAGAATCCCATAATGTGGTGGTCTCGCCCGGATCCCTGAGCCATTGGAGTGCGTCCGAATTCTCCGCCCCAGATGATCAGTGTGTCGTCCAGCATGCCGCGCTGTTTGAGGTCGTGGATCAGTGCTGACGTGCCCTGATCGACCAGGCTCGCCGTGACTTGCGCTCCGTTTCTTACACTTCCGTGATGATCCCATCCGCGGTGGTACAGCTGAATGAATCTCACTCCGCGTTCTGCCAGTCGACGTGCGAGCAGACAGTTCGAAGCAAACGAGCCGTCTCCGCCTTTTGTTCCATACATCTGCAGAATATGTTCCGGTTCGCCCGAAACATCCATGAGTTCAGGGACAGACGACTGCATGCGGAACGCCAGTTCATATTGACTGATGCGCGTCGCAATTTCGGGATCATGGAATGTTTCGTTGCCGATTCGATTCATCTGCTGCACAGCAGAAATCACCTCGCGCTGATTGGCGAGTCCAACTCCGTTTGGGCTCTTCACGTACAGGACCGGATCGCCCTGAGATCGGAATTCGACGCCCTGAAACCTGCTGGGCAGGAATCCGCTGTGCCACTGTCGTGCGGCAATGGGCTGTGACTGACCACCGCCGACTGACGTCAGTACGACGTACCCCGGCAGGTCTTCAGACTCGCTTCCGAGGCCGTACAGGGTCCAGGAGCCCATCGATGGTCGACCGGGGATGCTCGTTCCCGTGTTCATGACCGTATGAGCAGGATCATGATTGATTTGATCGGTCTGCATCGAATTGATGATACAAATGTCGTCGGCGATCGTGCTGATATGAGGAAATACATCACTCAGCATCTGTCCCGACTCACCGTGAGGGTGGAAGCGATGCTGGGGCCCAAGGCATTTGAGCTCGCGCCCCTGCAGCTGAGCAATCTGGCGACCTTTGGTGAACGATTCCGGCATCGGTTGGCCGTCCATTTCCGCCAGTTTTGGCTTGTGATCCAGTGTCTCCAGGTGCGACGGTCCGCCCGCCATGCACAAATGGATCACCCGACGAATTCTCGGCCTCAGGTTCAGGGGCTGCACGACGCCATTCCAGCGGGGCCCGGCAACATCCACAGCGTCGGCTGCCACTCGCTGACTCATGAGTGAACTAAGTGCAATTGCGCCAACACCGGCAGTACTCTGACGAAGGAACGTTCGTCGACAGGCGTCCGTGCGGACTGTTTCGATGGGGTTCATGAGGGAGACCATTAGAGGGGATGAGTGGACTCGAATGCGGGGCCGCCCGCAGCTTAGTTACGTGTAATGAATTCATGCATGTTGAAGACGGTTCGCGTTACCGCCGTCCATGAAGCCAGCTCCACGGGATCCAGATCGTCCGGAATATGATGCAGGCCCACCGACACCGCCTGCTTTGCCCGGTCAGGGTGAGCCGTGTAATGCCGGCGTTGTGAGTCCAGCAACAACAAAAGGACGTCGGATTCACTGTTTTTACCGGCTCTTGACAACGAACGTTTCATGATCCACTGGACACGATCTTTGTCGGACTCAACGTTCTCACGAATCGCTCGCTCGGCCAGGACTCTCGCAGCTTCCACGTACGACGGATCATTCAGCAGGACCAAAGCCGCCAGAGGTGTATTCGACTGAGGTCGTTCTGCAGTGCACTCCTCGCGCGACGGAGCATCAAATGATTTCATGGCTGGATGAAGAAACTGACGCTGCCAGTGTGTGTAGACACCACGCCGGTATTGATTTGCGCCGCTGTCCGGCTTGTATGTGCGTGCCGGGAAATTCAGGTGGCGATACAGGCCCACTGGCTGATATGGCTTCGCGCTGCGACCACCGATTTCGTGGACCAGCAGGCCGCTCACGCTGAGTGCGTTGTCACGGATGAATTCCGCGTCCAGTCGAAAGCGAGATTGACGTGCCAGCAGTCGGTTGCCCGGATCAACGTCCTGCAGCTCAACTCTCATCAGTGATGACTGCCGGTACGCTGCCGATGTCACGATGAGACGAATCATGTGTTTGATATCCCAGCCGCTTTCCATGAATTCTATTGCCAGTGTGTCCAGCAGTTCGGGATGCACCGGAGCATCTCCCTGAGATCCCACGTCATCCAGAATCCTCGAGATTCCAGCTCCGAAGAACAACTTCCACAGTCGATTCACAAACACGCGCGCAGTCAGTGGGTTTTGCTCCGACACCAGCCAGTTTGCAAGGTCAAGCCGGGTGACTCGCTCGTCCGAATCGATTTGCAGGAGAAAGGCGGGAACTCCGGGTTCCACGATTTCCCCGCTGGTGTCCATCCAGTTGCCTCGGGCGAGAACACGTGTCACTCGAGGTTCGACAGCAACGGTGATCAGTGACGTGCGAGTGTGCTCCGCAGTGAGCTTCGTCTGCCGGTCATTGAGTTTCGCGAGCTGGTCGCGGATCGGATCGAGCAGTGGAGTGATAGACCGGAAGTGAGCGGACAGACGTTCCTGCTGTTCGGCAGTTCGCGTGCCTTCCTCCGTGAACAGGACGTTGCGGATGCCTGCAGGTTGAGTCATGATCGGATCGATCTGCAATGGTTGACCTGCGGTCGTCACCCAGATCCGAAAGCGTCCGATCGTGGCGCCGGGCGTCGCCTCGTGGTTGTGTTCCAGGCGAATGGTGAGTTCAGCGACGGACATGGGTTCAACGATTTCCACAATGAGGTCGTGAGGCCGGCCAACCTCAGGCAACACCCCCCAACCCCAGGCCTTCCCTTTTTCGTCTCGATCGATGACGCTGGCCGCATTCCATGAGTTGTATGGATTCTTCTTTACACCAGACGTTTGTTCAAAATCAGCCCGGGCATTTTGCAGCCAGACTGGTTTCCCAGCGGCTTCCACTGTCAATTCGCTGAGTACAAAGCTGCCGTCTTTCGCCCGACCGGGGCCCTGCATTGGCAATGACTCATGCGGCAGTACTTCGATCCGCAGCCCGGTGATTCCTTCCAGCGGGGACCTGGCAGCGACGGCGTAGGTGTTGCCGGGGGCCGCCGGGCCTGAAGCGAGGATTGAGCCGTCATCCAAAACATCCAGCTCAACGCCGTGCATCGCTTCAGCTGATACGATTTCCACGGACTGCCACTCGGTGCGGTCTTCGAGCACCGATTCTTCCCATCGCTGCTGGCCGGCTGTCAGGTCCGGTGTATGAGTGGTGAGGACGATTTGCAGCTGTTCGATCTGTTCACGAATCGGCCTGAGAAGCGTGGGCAACTCATCGTCCGCGACAGCGATCGATGGTCCCCATGTGCCTGCCCTGGCAAGTCCGTCTTCCTTGATGTCTGCAAAAAACGCGGCCAACCGGTAAAAATCCCTGGTAGTGAAAGGGTCGAATTTGTGATCGTGGCATTCGGCACAGCCGATGGTTGATCCGAGCCAGACAGACCCTGCCGTACGGACACGATCCGCTGCATATTTCGCCAGGTATTCCTTCGGCTGCACACCTCCTTCGGCTGACATCATCCCCAGCTTGTTGTATCCGGACGCAATCAACTGATCCTGAGTTGGTTCCGGGAACAGGTCACCTCCCAGTTGTTCACGGGAGAATCGATCAAATGGCATGTTCGAATTGAAGGCATGGATCACATAGTCGCGATACGGCGAAATGCTGACGTCCTGATCACCGTGGTAGCCGGCGCTGTCCGCGTAACGCACGAGATCCAGCCAGTTCACGGCCATTCGTTCACCGAATCGTGGCGACCGCAGCAGCTCATCCACCAACGCTTCCCACGTGCGGTCATCGGTCGAGTTTTCAAACGTCGCGACCTGTTCAGAAGTCGGTGGCAGACCTGTCAGGTCAAATGACAGCCGGCGGATCAGGATGCGCGGGGGTGCCTGCGGAGAAGGTTCAATGCCGTTTCGTTCCAGCCTCGCCTGTATGAATTGATCGACCCAATTGCGGACGGCATGGCTCCGTTTCACCGTCGGTGGTTCTGCACGCCGCGGAGGGGACCAGGCCCATTGGTCGGACCAGTTTGCTCCCTGTCGTACCCATTTGACCAACCGTTGTTTTTGCACCTGAGTGAGCTGTTTTCGATAGTCGGCCGGGGGCATCACGTCGTCTTTGTCGTCCGACAGAATACGGCGAATCAATTCACTCTCATCGGGTTTGCCGGGGACCAGCGCGTAGTGACCATCCAGCTCGGCCATGGCTCCAGCACGCGTATCGAGCCGCAGCTCACTCGTACGAGCCTGTTCATCCGGCCCGTGGCAGGCGTAACAGTTATCCGAGAGAATTGGGCGAATGTCGCGATCGAAGTGTAATGCCACATCGTCGGCCGAGACTGGAATTCCCAGCAGCACGGCGACAGCTGCTGTCAGCCCTGTTACGGCTCCCACAGCAGGACATTCGGTCGTTTGGTGAGCGGAAGTCATGGGTAACGGCCTGGTCGGGTTTTGCTCAGTGGAACATCAACATGGCGGGACAGGTCATGGGCAGCCCGGACCAACTTTGGGCTGAACTCGTCCCCTACAATCACAACCCAACTCTGTTCTCCAGTCAAGGAACTGCTGTTTCGTGTCCTGTATGCACGCCGGGCGGTCCACCGGTTTCGGCTCGTTGGTGCACAAATCACGGAACCTTCGGGAATCAAGGCTGGTGTTGAATGCAGCGACACACTGACGGTGAGGTGGGCTCTGTTCTTTTGAATCAGCAGCGTCGATGCTGCCTGCTTTGGGCGAAACCGAGGTTCGTCCAAGCTGCCATTGACACGAAAAAACATTATCCGTTATAGCGTTTTTTAGATGCGCGTCGTGTTACGGGGAACTGCCGGAAACGCAGTGATTTCCTCGTCAATGAGACCGTCGCGCGAATCGCAAAACAACATCTGTTTCTGACTGACACCGGAGGCTGCCGCCGGTGCGTTTCCGCTATTAGAGAGACCTCTCACTGTGCAACCAACTGACGACACGGTTGCAGCAGGTACGGTCGCTTCCTCAGGAGTTGTGCCGTCGCCATCAGCAAGGCCGCGCGTCCGCGTGATGTTTGTTAGCGGAACGCTTAGCGGCGGCGGTGCGGAGCGGTTCGTGAGTACGCTGCTGCAGCACCTCGGACGCGACCGTGTCCAGCCGTCCTTGTGCCTGTTTCGTGACGAAATCGCCTATCCACTGGCAGGTGATGTCGAGGTTTCAATTCTTGGACATCAGGGCCCGCTGTCCGCGTGGCGCAGCGTCCGCCGTTTGTCGGAGACGATCGACCGGGTCCGGCCCGATATTGTTGTCAGTGTGATGGATTATCTGGGAATGTTCGTCGGTGAAGCGCTGCGAACATGCAGGTCCCAGCCCGTCTGGGTTGCTCGAACGAGCAATAACCCTGAATTCCAGTTTCGGTCCGTGCGAGGCCGCTGTCGCAAACAGTGGTTGAAACGGGTTTATCCGCGTGCAGATGTGTTTGTTGCCAACTCGGACGGCCTGTCTCGGAGCTTTCAGGAGACGTTTCCGTGCGCTCGAGGTCGCACGCGCGTGCTGTCCAACCCCGTTGATGTAGCGCGAATCAGACGAATGGCCGGCGAGGAATGGCCGGAAGCGATCAACTCCGAAGTCCCCAACCTGTTTTACTCGGCCCGTTTGCGGCCTCAAAAGCGTCCCGATGTCCTGATCGAAGCCTTTCGAATCGTGCGCCGGCATTCGCCGGCAAAACTCTGGATCTGTGGTGAAGGTCCGCTGCGAGGAAAGCTGGAAACACTGATCGAAAAATATCAGCTGAGACCGCACGTGCGGATGGTTGGTTTTCGAGAAAACACTTTTCCCCTTCTGAAAGCCGCGACGGTTGCGGTGGCGACGAGTGACTATGAGGGGTTGCCGAACAACGTCCTTGAGGCGCAGGCACTGGGAGTTCCCGTCGTGTCGACACGAAGTTCATTTGGCCCGGAAGAGATTATTCAGCATGAAGAAACGGGCCTCCTGACCGACCCTGGCAATCCCGGTGAAGTTGCCAGGGCAATTATCCGGGTGTTGAGCGATGACCGTCTTCGGTCCGACATGGCGCATCGTGCACGCATTGCATTGCGACAGAGGTTCGGCCTTGAAACAACCATCCCCCGCTGGCAGGCACTGCTCGAAGAATTCGCGCCCGCAGAAATTCAACGGGCCGCATAACCTCGTCGTCAGATTTCGCGTCTATTCCCTGGACGGATCCGAGCAATGAACCCGGCGCGTCTTGTGTCTCTGAATGTCAGAAAACGTGCTCGAGCATATCTTGGCTATGCCCGCGCCATGTTGTATTTGCGAGCTCCAACAAAGCCGCATTTTGTGCTCCTTTCCGGTGGCCGACGAGGAAGCCACCTGCTGATTGATCTGCTCAACTCGCATTCGGAGTTTCATGTCGACGGGGAACTGCTGCACGAAAATGCTGTGTTCGGTATGGCCGCCCCGAGGCTGTATCTGCGCGGCTTTCGTATGCGGCATCACCAAAAAATTCACGGATATAAAACATCGCTCGATCAACTGAAAAATCAGTCCATTGAACCTCAGGTCTTCCTTGAAAAGGTCGTCGGAAACGGGGGGCGTATCATCTGCCTGTATCGCAGAAACGAGCTTCGGGCAGCCATCTCACGTGAGATCGCTCACATTCGAGGGCGACATCGGGATACAGTGGAAAATCCACTGCAGGGACAGACATTCCACATTGACTGCCGCGATGTTGTGTCGGGGATTCGGCGAAGAACGGCGGTCCGCCAGGCAGAAACCGGCGTCCTGCGCAACCTGCCTCATCTTTTGATCAACTACGAAGACGATCTGCTGTGGCCGGATTGCCACCAGCAGACGTGCAATCGCATATTTCGATACCTTGGATGTGATTCACAAACTGTAATGACGACTCACACCAGACGTAGTCCCGCAGACCTTAGTGAAGTCGTCTCCAATTTCGACGAAGTCGTCACTGCCGTTGAGCAGGCGGGACTGTCTGAGTTTTTGCGTGACGACGAATACGAGACCCCAGTGGTGCGCGCAGCGTAAATCAGTGTCCGCTCAGCCGTTCGTTGGCAATCACTGACGGCAGACTGAGTGTTCGTCAAAGAAGAATAGGAACACACGTGGCATGTGTGGGCTGATTGGCGGAAACATTCCGAACCTGCAATATAGTGCTGCAGTCAGCGTTCTGCGGCATCGAGGACCTGACTCGCAGCAGGTCCTGAACTTCGGTCAGTTTACGATCGGTTTCACGAGGCTTGCCGTCGTCGACACGAGTGCTGCCGCCGATCAGCCCATGTTGTCGGACGACGGCCGCGTCTGTCTTACATTCAACGGTGAGATTTATGGTCACCGTACGATAAGGTCCGAACTTCAGCGCCGCGGGCATCAGTTCAAAACGCTCAGCGATACCGAAGTCGTCCTGCGGGCCTGGCTGGAGTGGGGGCCGGATTTCGTTGATCACATCGACGGTATGTTTGCGATCGCGATCTTCGATCGGCTCGATGATCAGGTTCATCTGTACCGCGACCGTGCCGGTATTAAGCCTCTCTATTATCTGTGGGACGGGCGGAATTTTGTATTTGCTTCCGAACTGAAAGCAATTGAACGGCTCGGTGGCGACTTGACCCTGCGAGTCGACAATACGGCACTCTATGATTTTTTGACATATGGCTATATTCCGGCACCGAAGTCACTTTATCGAAATGTCTACAAGCTGCCGCCCGCCACGCATATGGTGTTTGACGTCGGCGAACACTCGATCCTCCGCACGCGTCGTTACTGGGAACTGCCGACGGAACAGCGGGCGACCGCAAACATTGAGGAAGTGGCACAGGAACTGAAACACCACATGCAGCAATCCGTCAGCGAACAATTGGTGGCTGATGTTCCCGTCGGCTGCTTTCTGAGTGGTGGCATTGATTCCAGCATCGTGGTTGCCACAGCAGATGCCTGTATGAATCAGCTCCAGACGTTTTCCGTTGGCTTTGATGTGGCAGAGCATTCTGAGACAGCGTTTGCCCGCGAAGTCGCTGCCCGGTTTGATACCGATCATCGGGAGATTACTTTTTATGAGACCGACGCGGAGGACCAGCTGGCGCAACTGAAAAACCTGTATGACGAGCCGTTTGCCGACACGTCCGCATTTCCTGTGGCTGCGGTTTCCCGGTGCGCCCGACAGTCCGTGACTGTTGCGCTGTCTGGCGACGGTGGCGACGAGTTGTTCGGCGGGTACAAATGGTATCGCCGATATGCGAGCCTGCTGCGGCTGGGGGCGACGCGGGTGCCGGGCTCTTCAGCATGGTTTGAACGTGCCAAACACCGGTTGCCGACCGGCGGCTGGCTTCGAAAGCTTGTCGGTGCTGCAGCATTCGCTACTGCAGACGAATTGTCGCTGTACGTCAGTCTGATGGGTGGGATGACGAAATCTCGGAAAACAGCGTATGCGGATCTGCTGGAGATTGATTCCGACTATGACGACTGCTGGTATTTTCGGCAACACTGGCGACGAGACCTTCCGCTGCTCACGCGGCTTCAATACCTTGATTTTCACACGTATCTTCCGGACGACATTCTCACGAAAGTTGACCGGGCGAGCATGGCGCATTCACTGGAGGTGCGTGTCCCATTTCTCAGTCGCCAACTGATCGAATTTGCATTCTCCCTGCCGGAAGGCGTCCGATACCACGGCAATCGTCTTAAAGGGCTGCTGAAACACGCCTACCAGCAAATCCTGCCCTCGGGTATTCTGAGCCGTCCCAAGAAGGGGTTTTCGACGCCGCCATCCCATGTCTATTCATTTGGCGGGCGTCTCAGGGAAACAATTCTGGCCCGCAACCACAACGTTCCACCCGATGCGAATTGCCTACCTGTCCGATTCGACCATTCCGTCGCACAAAGCAAACAGCATCCAGGTGATGCAGATGTGCAACGCCTTCGCCAGCGCCGGGCATGACGTTACCCTCTTCGCCCGTCCAGGTCCTGACACTGGAGATGACTACGCATACTACGGTGTCGACCGCGCTTTCGAAATTGTGAAGACTCAGGCGCCCGGCACGCGCCGGCTGCGAGAGTGGAGGTACGCCTGGGCTGCCAGAAATGAACTTCAGCGCCGCAGGCCTTTCGATCTTATCTTCGGGCGACATCTGCCGTCACTGGCTCTGGCGACGGTTCATCAGACGCCGTTCATCTACGAATCCCATCAGCCAGCTTCACCAATGGGGCAAGCCATTGAGCACCTGTTGTTCCGCCGAACAAACCTCGGGAAAGTCGTCTTTATTTCAGAGGCTTTGCGACAGGCCTACCTGAGCACCTACTCACGATTGTCCATGCACCGGACACAGGTCTGCCACGACGGAGCGGCTGATTCCAGGTCCGACTCCGGGTCTGCTGAATTGCCTTCTCAGAATGGTCGACTTCGGGTCGGATACACAGGAAGCTTTTCCACAGGGCGTGGCGTTGAATTCGTTGCCAGGCTGGCCCGGCGATTGGGTGACTTCGATTTTCACGTATGCGGTGGGAGCGCTGAAACGATCAGTTCATGCCGTCGTTTGGTACTGAATTGCTCTAATATCGAGTTTCATGGGTTCGTGGCACCCGCGATGACATCGTCGTGGCAAAAGTCCATGGACATCCTGTTAGCCCCTTACCAATGTACTTCGCCGATCATTCGATGGATGTCGCCGTTGAAGGTGTTCGAGTACATGGCTGCGCGAAGACCGATTGTTGCCTCAGATGTGCCTGTTCTTCATGAAGTGTTGGAGCACGGCAAGAATGCATTGCTCGTGTCCGCGGACAACGCCGACTGCTGGGAGGCTGCGTTGCGGAGTCTGAGTGAGCCGCACCGACGTGATACCCTCTCCCGGAACGCGTTTGACGATTTCAAAGCATCGTATACCTGGGACTTCAGGGTCCGGAATGTGCTGCACGGAATCAAACAGGGAATTGCGGCATCAGCGTAACGGTATTACCGGAGGTCTTTCAAAGCCGATCGATACCTGCTTTCCACACTCTCAAATCACTGTCAAGCAACTTCTCCAGAGCAGCCACGTCGGGCATCGAAGATGCTTTGGATTTCGGTGTATGTTTCCTGATTCAGGTCCGGATACCGTGCATCCAATAGGCCGGCGTCGCTTCGCCAAAAGCCAACTAACCAAGCCCAGTTGGAAAAGTGTGCTCGGTCCCTGTCGATAGAGCACATAGTGATCGAAGAAACCCACTCTCTTTGACCCTTGCCAATGAGACATCCGGGTGCTGGCCCAGGTAGTGAAACAGAGACGTCGTACCGGAACGTGAAGCGCCCACGACCAGGAGAGTTCGGGAGCGTATGCCTGAGTGCTCCGGGCGGGACTGTCTCAATGTCATGGCATACTTGCGCGGCAGGGTGAGTTGTTCGGGAGTCGCATCCGCAGGCTCTCCCATCAGCGGCATTCGACAATCAATCTTGTCTGTTTTTTGGCGTTCCGGTACAAGCGCCGACTCAACCGCACGACTTCGTGACGACTGGAGGCCTGGTTCTTACGGTCGCGAATATGATTCTGGAGCCGCCCCTGAATCAGTGTCGTACACGCTCCGCTTTTGGATTGTGTGATTGTGGTTTATGAAGTTAACGCGATCGTATCTACCGAAGTCGCGAAGGATTCGCAATGGCTGCTTTGTCAGAAAGACCAGCAGAAATTGGCGGCGCCGAAGAATGCTGCCGCCAGTCGCGTCACGGGGCTGGGCGCAGCACTCTTCCGAACCTGATTATTCCCGGGGCTCAGAAATCAGGTACGTCGTCTCTGCACGCGTGGTTGGCAGACCATCCACAATGCGTGATGTCGCAACCAAAAGAGCCAATGTTCTTCAGTCGGTCCGACTTGCGTCACGGCATCGCGCAGTATTCAAAGTGCTTTCCTCATGATCATCATGACGACATTGCCCGAATCATTGGTGAGGCATCGACAACCTATCTTTCCATACCAGGAGTGCCTGCACGAATCGCCGACGTTATTGGCAAGGAGGTGAAGTTCGTGTTCGTCCTGCGTAATCCTGCGGAACGCGCAGTGTCCGCCTACTGGCATATGGCAAAGCGACTTAGAGAACTTCGGTGTCTTGAGGACGTGCTGGCGATCGACAGTGTCGATCTTGAAGCCTCGATTGACGGAGAGAGTGAAGGAATACGAGCGGCAGAACGAGAATGCAAGGTTGTCACCGATGGGTACGAGCGCAGTATTGGCGACCGATACTGGTCGTTTCGCTATTTGAGGAACAGCTGTTACCTTGAAGATCTGCGTAGATTCGAAGCAGTTTTCGGTCGTGGCCAAATGCTGATTCTGCTGAGTGATGACCTAGCAATGCAGCCAGAGGAATCGTTCGTGCGTACGACTGATTTTTTGGGGATTGAAAGATTCGTGCCGCAGTCGGTGGGCTCACTTCATAACGTAACCAAAGTCCCTGCACAGAACTGGATTTCATCCATATTGATCGCACTGTTAAGACGATTGCCAGCTTCCACGGACGGCGTCAAACGTACAGTCCTTGCAAAAATCAGCACGAACGTTCCACGGGTGCCGAAGCACATTGTCGAGTCTTTGGTGAATCTGTTTCGTCCTCACAACGAATCGCTTTCGGAATACCTCGATCGGGATCTTTCCGGATGGTCTGAACTTCCACTATCCAATCAAGCTGTTTCACGGCATGTCAACGCGAACTGAAGAGCGGCCAGCGGCAGTCGGCGTCTCTCCGCCGACACAAACTGCATCCCTGTTGACCCTGCTGCGGCGGTTCGTAAAGGGCCGTGAAAAAGAGTGCATGATGTCCTGTTTGCTGGCCTGCATTTTGGCGGTGACAACAGGCGTGTCGATCATGCTGCTAATCCCAATGCTGCAACGATGCGGGATCGGTGCCGGTAGCCAGGAGCCCCATCGCGCCTCGATCTGGATTCGGTCGATGTTCGACGGTGTTGGACTCTCGACTTCATTTGGCACCGTACTAATCGTTTTCGTTGCGTTTTCCGCCGTCCAGGCTGGGTTGCTGTACTACCAGGCGGTCCTGGGCGGGCGGCTCAATTACCAATTCTGTCTGGATCTGCGTGTCCAGCTCTACACAAAAATGAACTTCGCCGAATGGGAAACGCAGGCACGAACCTGTGCTTCAGATGTTGCTCATGCACTGTCAGTTGAAGTGGATCGAATCAGGAAAGGCGTTGCTGCACTTCTGGGACTATGCAGCGAGGGAACACTGGTCGCCGCGTTCGGTCTGACGTCGGTCTTCGTGGCTCCCTCAATGTCGCTGCTCGCATTGCTTGGCTGCGGACTGTTCTGGCCGCTGTTGCTTTATCCAAACAAGCTGGCCAAACGTTCCGGCAACGAATTGACACGAAAAACAAGGCAGTTCTATCGGGATACGCTGGACCACATGGCCGGAATGAAAGAGTCGAAGGTACAGTCTGCTGAACTAAGGCATGTTTCGCACTTCGATCAACTGGCGAACCAGGTTCGGCTCGCCGGTCTGGATTTTGAACGCGCGCGGGGTGCCACCAGCTTCGTCTTTTCGCTCGGTGCAGCGCTGTCGCTGTGCCTGATGCTTTACGTGGGAACTGAAATCGTGCGGACCCCGGC
>JBDOMX010000242.1:0-4081 GCA_039831615.1 Planctomycetaceae bacterium | reverse complement strand
CCCGGCTGCCGACGCCGGCAACTCATCCCACACATGATGGCACGAACGAATTGTGGGGATCGGATTGGCCTCGAACGGAATCCTGTTCGGGAACCGCAGGAAAACTAAAAAAAAACATGCGACGCCGAGCCCCGTGGATCTTCAAACAGACGATCCCACCAAAACGGCAATGAGACGGCCTTCAGCCGTGTGGCCCAGGTCGGTGGCCGGGTCTCTTGTGGATAGGGATGAATTCTATGTCAAGGTCGCCCGGTCGCAGGCTGGACTCCGTGGAAGGATTCATACCAGCAGAAGATCACTTCAGTTCGACGACCCAACCGACATCACTGGAGCATTGGGGCGTTCAGCCAACAGTCTATTCCAATGGCTTACGCTTGTCTTGTGGTTAGGTCTGACTCAGAATGGCCATCTGACGCAGAGCCTACTGTCGAACGTACTTTCGGGTCGTTACCGATGAATGGTCCCCTTGTTAAATCGCAACGTGACGAGTTTGGTACCAACGGTTACCTGCATTGCCCTGAGCTCCTCTCGGGCACATCTTTGATGCGCATTCGCCACATGGTCGAAGAAGTCGCCGACTGGCCTGAGGATGACAGCCGCTGTCAACACTATCATGAAGTGACTGAGGACGGACGCGTTTTAACCAGGACCGAGCGGTTCCTTTCCCACCATCAAGGTCTGCGTGAGCTTCTCACGGACGGGATTGTCAGCGGGGCTGTGTCGCAGTTGTTCGGAGAACCCGCACTCGTTTTCAAGGAAAAGATCAATTACAAGCTGCCTGGAGGCGGTGGGTTTGCACCGCATCAGGATGCCCAGGCGTACGCCTACGGCCGTTCACACATTACCTGCCTGGTCGCAGTGGACGAACACACGATCGACAACGGATGCCTCTGGTTTGCACCCGGCCAACACGTTCGTGGATTGCTGGAAACCAACGACGCAGGATGCCTGACCGAGCGTATCACTGGATCAATGGAGTGGGTGTCGGCACCGTTGTCTCCAGGTGGGGCTACGTTTTTCAGTTCCTTTGTGCCCCACAAGAGTCTCGCGAATCTCTCGTCCGAATCGCGCCGCAGTTTGTACGTTACGTATACGCGCGCCAGCGAGGGCGACCTACGCTCGGAGTACTATGCCGAACGTGATCGCACCATGTCACAACATGAAACACAACTCGGTGATGCGCCACGGATCAGTACGATTGGCCATTTTCAGGGGAAGGGAGTCGGCTGAATGACGAACGCGATTCGGTCCGAATTAATCGGCAGTCTTCTCGGGGCTACAGAGGAGCAGGCCGTTGAGACATTTTTTGCTTTCATGTGTGACCGTGGCCAATCGAATTACGACGAATCGGTTACGCAAATTGCACATGCCCTGCAGTGTGCTGAACTCGCTGACACAGGCGACTGTGGTGATCAAATTGTGACGGCGGCGTTGTTTCACGACATCGGACATTTATTGCTGGACGAGCATGATTCCCAGTCCGGGTTCTTGCATGAAGACCTGAATCACGAAGAAGCCGGGGCGGCTCTGCTGAAGGACTACTTTCCAGAGGATGTCACGGAGCCGATTCGTCTGCATGTCCCTGCGAAGCGGTATCTGTGCACCACCGACACGTCTTACTACGAACGCCTCTCGGCAGCATCGAAACGCAGTTTTCAAGTCCAGGGTGGAAACTTGTCGGCCGATGAACAAGCCCAACTGGAATCGAATCCAGGACTCGTCGTTGCTCTCAGACTGCGCCAGTTCGATGATCTGGGCAAGCAGTCTGGGCACAATGCACCGAGCATCCATACTTACACGGATAGCGTTAAACGTTGTCTGCGACCAGATCGCCCATAGGCGAATTCGAGAAGCCACTGATGAATGAAACCAAGTGGTCTGTCCTGTTCATTGTCACAGCATGCGGTCTGGGTTGCAGTTCGGCATCCGATTCCGCATCGAGCCAAGACAGCCCTATTGAACTGAAAACGTCTACGGCTTCTGCGTTGCACGACGGAACGCCCTCACGTCCTTTGCGTGTCATGCTCATTCCCGCTGATGGTGGCACGGATGCGGGGACACGAGCTGATTTCGAACCGGTGTTTGCGGCGATCACCCGTGAATACGATCTGCACTTTGAAATCCGCGTCGGCCAAGCCTACAACGCCGTCGTCGAGGGCATGGTGAATGCCAAGATCGACGTGGCCTTCTTCGGACCCGTGACATTTCACCAAGCCAAACAACGTGGTGCCGCCGAATTATTGGCGGTGGGCGTCAGTAAGGGGCAGAGCATCTACTACGCAGGAATCTTTACAAACAGAAGTTCCGGGTTTCAGAACATTTCGGATTTAGCCGGTCGAAGTATCGCTTTTGGAGATGTGAATTCGGCGTCGAGTTTCATGGTTCAGGTGGCCATGCTGATTGACGCTGGAGTCGATCCGGTGCGAGATCTTAAGAAGATTTACCTCACCGGTAGCCATGCCAATGCTCTGGCGGCATTGGCCGCCGGAAAGGTTGATGCCGCTTGCGCGTCCTTCAGCAGTTTTGAAAAATCCGTCGAGAATGGACAGCTGAATCCCGACAAGACGATCGCTTTAGCCAAGAGTGAACCGATTCCCTACCCACCACTGGCAATGCACGTGGATCTGGATTCCAAGGTAAAACTCCGGCTGCGCAAAGCCATCAGTCATGTGCACCAAGCAGACGGAGTGACTCCAGACATGATTCGTGGGTACGGTGGAAAGAAGATCGAGCGTTATGATACCGACTATGCTGAATCAGAATTCGATCGGGCCATGTCGAAATTGTCAAAGGTCTCCGATGCCCTGAAGGCTGAAATGCTGCGAAAGGCCGCCGAGAAATGAGTTCCCCGGCATCCAGTCACGGAGGCCTCGAGCCTTGGGTATGATTCTGAAATTCGCGGACATTTGTAAATCCTATTCCAAGACGACAATCGCTCTTGATCACGTGTCGTTTTCCGTTCCGCCGGGGCAGGTTTGTGTTGTGCTAGGTTCGAGCGGAGCCGGCAAATCGACGTTGCTCAAACTTGTCAATGGGTTGGTTGTCGGTACAGAGGGACGAGTCGAGTTTGATGGGGTGGATGTCACAGCCAAGTCGTTACCGCATATCCGACCTCGAATTGGAATGGTGCATCAGCAGTTCAATCTTGTTCCACGTTTAAGTGTGCTGAACAACGTCTTAGCCGGTGCACTTCCACGCGTGTCCACGCTCCGAGCACTCTCGGGGGTCTTTCCGGAACGAATCCGACGTCGAGCATGCCGTTTACTATCAGAGGTCGGCTTGGGCGAAGAGCACTTGTATCGTCGGGCCATGACACTCTCCGGTGGTCAGCAGCAGCGGGTTGCGATCGCTCGTGCATTCATCCTGGAACCGCAGTTGGTGCTGGCGGATGAACCCGTCGCCAGCCTCGACCCGGAAACCAGTCGAAATATTTTAACACTGCTTCGCGATGCATCTCGCCAACACGGTGCGACCGTCCTGTGCAGTCTGCATCAAGTGGAACTTGCCCGTGAGTTTGCCGACCACGTCATCGCCATGAAGAACGGACAAATCGTATTTAGCGGCCCCCCCAGCGACTTCAGCGACCAGGTCCGATATGCCGTCTACGGCGGACAGGCCGCGACGTCAGACGTATCCACTTGTGATGGGCCTGCCACCGGAGAATTTGAACGCAATGCCTGACAGCTCAACATCACCACAGACTCCCGATAGCTGGAATCTTCGGCGGCCATTCAGCCTGAAAATGATCGCAATTCTGCTCGCAGTTACCGTGTGTCTCGGCATTTCAGCTCGGCGCACAGAAATGGACCGGGCCGTGGCCCTCACCGTCGAGGGCCTGTCGTATTTTTTCGGATTGACCGATGATGCTGAGATTGCAACCGGTTGGCACAACTTCTTCAAAGCCGCATGGCCGCTCACACTATCTGAGAAACGAGAAGTGAACCGGATTTCGGACTTCGATCGCGACGACCTTCCTGCATTTTCCCGATTGGTTGTCGAACCGGAACGAGAATATGACCTCGAAAAAGGAAAGTTCGTGGTCATCGGGCAGAAGGAATACCTGGTCGAACGGTTCGGTTAC
>JBDOMX010000193.1:0-18331 GCA_039831615.1 Planctomycetaceae bacterium | reverse complement strand
TTTTGCCGCTACGATCGGAGCAATCCTGGCGGGGGCTATCTTTGGAGACCATTGCTCGCCGATATCTGACACAACGGTCCTTTCGTCGGCCGCGGCCGGATGCGAGCACCTGCAGCACGTCGCAACACAACTCCCCTATGCACTGCTCACGGCCTTCGCTTCGGTGCTGCTGGGGTATTTGCCCATTGGATTTGGAGTTCCGTGGTGGGTGTGCTTGCCCGTGGCAGTCCTGGCCTGCATTGGCGGAATCATATTGCTGGGCAAAGAAACTAATGCAGTTGATTCCTAGTCGTTGCTACAGTAGGCGCCCCTTGTTTTCCGGACATCGCCAGACATCTGCGTCGCATGACCAGTGACGGGGCTGGTGCAGTGATGTCTCAGTCGCGGCAATCCAAAAGAATCTGAACAGTAACAGACAACACCATTTGAGTTTGAAATGTCTCAACAACGTCTGCAGGGTATTTTTACACCTAATCTGGTTCCGTACCTGCCGGATGGCGGGATCAATGAGGACGAGCTGCGCCGATATATCGATTGGCTGATTGAGCGTGGCGTGCATGGATTGTACCCAAATGGATCGACCGGGGAGTTTACTCGCTTCACAACAGAAGAACGTCGCAGAATCGTGGCGATCATCGCCGACCAGACCCGGGGACGCGTTCCGATTCTGGCCGGAGCGGCCGAGGCAAACGTCAGGGAGACGGTCGCAGCGTGCGAGTACTACGCGTCACTTGGCGTCCGTGCTGTCGCGATCGTCGCGCCGTTCTACTACAAACTTTCTCCCGCGTCGGTCTACGCGTATTTCAAAGAAATCGGTGACAACACTCCGGTTGATGTCACGCTGTACAACATCCCCATGTTTGCGAGTCCAATTGATGTGCCGACGGTGCAGCGTTTGTCGGAGGAGTGCGAACGCATCGTGGCGATCAAGGACTCATCCGGAGAGATTCCGCACATGATCCGCATGATTCAGGCGGTGCGTCCCAATCGTCCCGACTTCGCTTTTCTCACCGGTTGGGACGCAGCGCTCATGCCGATGCTGTTGGTGGGTTGTGACGGAGGGACAAATGCCAGTTCCGGAGTTGTCCCGGAACTCACGCGAAAACTGTACGACACGACGCTGCAGGGAGACCTCGACGCCGCGCGACGCCTGCAGTACGACCTCGTCCGACTTTTCGACGCCATGATCTATTCGGCTGAGTTCCCTGAAGGTTTCCGAGCGGCTGTTGGATTGCGCGGATTCAATATGGGGCACGGTCGGCAGCCTATGTCCTCCGAACAAAGAACAGATCTCGCCACTCTCAGCAACGAACTGCAGTGCCACCTGGCGGCTCACGGTTTCACAGACCAGCCGATTGGAGGCTGTCCGGTTGACCCAAACGATTTGACCGCCGACGCTGCGGAGGTGTCAGCTATTGTGCAAAATGTGTTGGCTGAGCTGAAGCGTCGCGGATTATAGAACAACCCGGAGCGATGGTCCGGGTCAGCCCAGCTGCCGTCGATAGACTTCTGCTCCAGCCGCGATGGCATCGGCAATCTTATTCAGTTGCCTGGCACCAGCTTCCGCGATGTCCGGTCGTCCCCCACCCCCTCCACCTGCCATTTGTGCGGCTGCCTGAACAGCCTGACCGGCGTGGAGTCCCCTGGCCTGGACGAGCGGTTTACTCACAGCCGCAATGAACGCCACCTTTCCGTCAACTTCTCCTCCCAGGATCACGGCAATCGGACTGTGTTTTTCTCGCAGTTGATCAGCATAATCGCGAAGTGATTCCCGCGATGTGTTTTCAAACTTTGTGGCCACAATCTTCACACCATTCATTTCTTCAGCAGTTGCGACGAGAGCATCAATGCCCTCAGACACAGTCGCAGATGACAATTCCGCCAACTGTGTCTTGAGATCTTTCAATTGTCCCTGGAGGGCTTCCACGCGAGTCGGAAGATCTGCAGCCTGATTGGCCTTCAACATGCGTTGAAGTTGAAGCAGCAATTCATCAGCTGCGCGCCCTTTCTGCAGGGCTCGCGAACCAGTTACGGCCGTGATTCGACGGACACCTTTCGCGACTGGTTCTTCTGAGGTGATACGGCACAGTCCGATCTGGCCGGTATTCGACACATGAGTCCCACCACAAAGTTCGACGCTGAAATCACCCATCGTCACCACGCGCACCTCGTCGGGGTATTTTTCACCGAATAAAGCCATGGCGCCGCGTGATCGCGCTTCATCGATCGGGAGCAGCTCTGTGCCAACCGGAAGACCGCTGCCGACCTGAGCGTTAATAATGTCTTCGACCTGCCGGATTTCCCCCGGTGTCATCGCCTGCCTGTGAGCAAAATCAAATCGCAAAGCATCGTCTTCAACTTTCGAGCCTCGCTGAGTCGCCTTGTCGCCGATTGTCTGATGCAAAGCATAATGCAGGATGTGTGTGGCCGAATGAGCGCGGCAGATTCCGGATCGACGAATCGTGTCAACTTCCGCACTCACCACGTCACCAACTGTCAGTCCTCCGAGAGTCAGTCGCCCTTCCAAAACAAACAGTGTTTGATTGTGCTTTTGACAGTTGAAGATCTCGACCGCGATGCCGTCGCCAGTCAGTCGACCCGTGTCACCGACCTGTCCTCCGGACTCCCCGTAGAATGGATTCTGATCGAGCACGATGCCGATTCTTTCGGCTGTACCGGCCGGGACGTCCGCCACACTGCGCTTTTCAACGATCAATCCGATGACGGTGGCTTTGGCTTCGAGCCCGTCGTAGCCGAGGAATGTTGTCTCTCCATGATCTTTACGAATAAGATCCAAAGGACCTGCCGCCATCACCGATATTTCGCGACCACCTCGGCTGATCGTCGCGTGTTCATTCATCAGCTCGTTGTAGCGATTTCGGTCGACTTCAAGCCCACGATCCGCCGCGATGGCTTCACTGAGTTCTATGAGGAAGCCGTCTTCCGTGTGCAGCGTGAAGGCATCGTCACCACGAATGATTCCGTTGTTGGACGCCGCGCCTGACGCATATTCATCAAACCGACTGAGCCCACGGTCGATGGTACCGAGGAACTGATCCTCTTCCTCGCGAATGCTGTTTTGAACGCTCTCGACGGTCTTTGTCATGTCCGGGTATGCAGATTTCATAACGTCAATAACGGCTGGGACGATCTGGTACAGAAATGGTTCCCTTTTGCCCAGCAGGTACCCTTCCAGGAGCGCTCGGCGCAGGAGCTGTCGGACGATGTAGTTTTCCTTGTCAGTATCGGGCATCACCCCTTCATGAATGCAAAAACTGATCGCTCGCACATGATCGGCGATCCGGCGGATTGGTCGTCCCTGAGGAGAATCGAAACGATAGTCAATTCCAACGACATCAGCTGACGCCAGGCACAGAGGCTTAAATACGTCGTTGTCAAAATTGCTGATCACACCCTGCAATGCAGCAGCCGTCCGTTCGAGTCCCATTCCTGTATCGATGTTCTTCGACGGCAAAGGACGAAGATTGTTGGGTGGGGACCCAACTCGATTGAACTGGGTGAAGACGAGATTCCAGATTTCCACATCCCCATCGAATCCCGGAGGATGATAGAAAATCTCACTGCATGGACCGCAAACGCCGTCGGGGCCTTTGCTGGGAGCACTGGCCGGCCAATAGTTCTCGTCTTCTTCCAGACAGGATATGCGGTCAGTTGACAGACCAATTTCGCTGCTCCAGATATTGAAAGCTTCTTCGTCGAATCCATGAGCCCCCTGATACACACTCACCGTCAGTCGGTCCTTCTCCAGGCCAAGCCACGCAGGGTCAGTGAGGAACTCCCAGGCCCAATGAATGGCATCACGCTTGAAGTAGTCGCCGAATGAAAAATTGCCGAGCATTTCAAAAAATGTATGGTGGTACGCGGTAACTCCGACGTTGCTGATGTCCCCGGTACGCAGGCATTTTTGGCACGTGGTGGCTTTGTTGAATTCCGGTTTGCCAATCCCCATGAATTCATTTTTGAACTGGTTCATGCCCGCTGGAGTGAACAGAACGGTCGGGTCATCACGAGGTACGAGGACATCGCTCGGACGGCGAACGCAGCCTTTGGACTCGAAGAATGTGAGGTACTTCTCTCGAATTTCATCGGTTTTCATGGTGATCTGCCAGGGATCAATTCTGGGTACGCGTTTATTAAGCGGAACGATACCAGACCGGGGATTTGTGAGAAGCAGCCCGACGGGTTTTCAACGGTGCGCCCCGATTGCCCGGTTCCCCACCTGATTGTCGTCGCGCCGTGGAACGCATCTCCACGATCGCTTCCTGAATGACGTTGCGTTCAGCGGTCGCCTGTGCGACCGAACATTTGCAGGTTTGAGAAGCCTGGAAAGCATTGTCCGCTGCGCGGCGAGACGACCGCACATCCTACATGCTGTTGAACGTCGTGATACTTTCAGTGACCTCATCGACACTGCTAAAGTCGGCAAAGAGATGGTCAGGATTGTGTGCCGACAGTTCATCAATGTTGTACGTGCCGGTCGCAACAGCAACCACTGACGCTCCAATCGCCCTCGCGCATTCGATGTCGGCCGGCGTATCTCCCACCACACAGCACTGGCGCCCGGCAATTGCTCCTCCGAGCACAGATTCGGCTGCTTGCCTGGCGGCGTCGGCGACCCGATTTCGATCGGCATGACCATCACCAAACCCGCCGAATTCAAAATAGTGGTCCAGTTCAAAGTGCTGAAGTTTGATCCAGGCTCCCTCCGAATAATTGCCCGTCAGCAATGCAAGAACGAGGTCGTCTTGTCTGGAGAGTCGTGCCAGCAAGTCGGCGACGCCAGGCAGGATCAACCCGGAGAGAGACTGAAGACAGCCCGGCAACCGTTCGAGATAGGCCTGCCGAAACCGCCGTCGCTGAGTTTCGGTGTGCTCGATGCCATACCGATCGAAAATCTCGGTGACGATCCCAAAGTCGGTGCGGCCGGCAGTCAACACACCTTCGAAGGGAAACTGGACCCGGAATTCCTCCACGAGAGCACCCTGCATCGCCAATTGCCCGGCTCCACCGGAGGCAAGCAACGTTCCGTCGATATCAAAGAAGATTACTCGTCGAGACATGGGAAATGAGGAGTCGGATCGAACTCCGAGTTGGGTGGCGGGTGAACAAATTCACAGAAACATTGCGTGACACGATTCGCGAAGCTCAAATCAGAACCGTGAATGGCTTCTGGCGGCAGGAGGTGCCCAGTGAGTGCAATTGTGTATCCGGTTTGCCCGTCCGTCAATTCGAGCAGAGTGGATACCGACTTCTTTGCTGAGAGGAGCATGCAGGAGAAATTGGACCAACGACCAGTCTGTGGAATCTCTCCGAGAAAAGGGGAATCTATTTCGGGGTGGGCTTTCGCGGACTCTGTATGACGGATATCCTACTACGGAGATTGCCAGGATTGCAGCGTTTTGTCTGCAAACGGCAAGGCATTTGCAACGGGTGTCGCACACGCGATCATTAACTCAGGTACCAAAATGGCCAAGACCAACCGAAAACTTAACAAAGCCAATCATGGTCGGCGTCCGGCAAGTGCAAAAGCCCGTCGGCTCAAACGCCGGCACGTGCGTCTTTCCCGATAGAATTGCCCCCCGGCCTGAAGTTCGCCGACAAAACCGAACGGCATGCAGTTTAACCGGATCGCACCACCGATGCCCGCGCCAGAAATGGTGCGGGCTCGATTCGTTCGTGACCGGGAGCAAACGCCGGCAACAAAGTCGACGCGTTTCGGACGGCAAACTATCCTCCGTCTCCTCAAGGTGTTCGCGTGACGGGGAATTCGCTTTTAGCGGCAAGAGTACAGGATGTTCTATGTTGGGCAAAAAAGGGCAGCTGTCAATCCACGAAAAGCTGACTCGAATCGCGAACAATCTTTGGTGGAGTTGGCATCCGGAAGTCGTCGAAATCTTTCGACTGATCAATGCCGAGATGTTCACGGCATCACACCACAATCCGGTGTTTTTGCTGGAACAATACTCGCCGGATCAACTGGACCAAAAGACGCGGGAAGCCGTACTGCAGTCCCGAATTCACCACGCGTACCGCCGGTTTCTTGCTTACATCGAATCACAGACGACGTGGGGAGCAACTCACACCGCGATTCTCAATCAATCACCCGTGGCCTATTTCAGTGCCGAATTCGGCCTCCACGAATCGCTGCCAATCTATTCCGGCGGTTTGGGTGTTCTGGCGGGCGATCACCTGAAAAGTGCGTCCGATCTTGGAATACCGCTGGTTGGCGTGGGTCTGTTTTACAAGGAGGGCTACTTCTCTCAGCAGATTGATATCGACGGCTGGCAGCAGGAAGAATACCCGCGCCTGCCTTTCGAATCGCTGCCTTTGACCCCGGTTACAAAAGAAAACCAGCCTCTGACGGTGTCGGTTCAAACACGAACCGACACGATTTCTGCCCGCATACTGAAACTGGATGTGGGACGAATCACTTTATACCTGCTCGACACCGACATCGAAGCCAATTCGGCAGACGACCGCAGGTTGACCAGCCGTCTGTACGGAGGTGACCAAAGGACGCGTATTCGTCAGGAGTTGCTTCTGGGGGTGGGTGGAGTGAGGGCGCTGAAAGCGGTTGGCATGGATCCGAACGTGATTCACATGAATGAAGGTCATTCGGCCTTCGCTCCGCTGGAAATCATCCGCACTCGAATGCAGGAAGACGCGCTGCCATTCGATCAGGCCCTGCAGGAAACAGCGAGCCGGTGCGTGTTTACAACCCATACTCCTGTAGCGGCCGGACATGACCGTTTCGAACAGGGACTCATCGACGAACATATTGGGCCACTGGGTGATGCTCTTGGTCTCGATGTCGGTGGATTGATGGCACTGGGCCGGGTCGATCCGCAAAACGGCGGGGAATCGTTCTGCATGACGGTGCTGGCTCTCAAGCTCTGCCGGATCGCGAATGGCGTGTCTAATCTGCACGGCGTGGTCAGCCGAAAAATGTGGGCGGAGCTGTGGCCCTGGCGAAGTACGGATGAAATCCCAATTGGACACATCACCAACGGTGTCCATGTTCCGACCTGGCTCGCTTCCCAAATGCGTGTCCTGTACGACCGCGTGCTGCCGGAAAACTGGTACGAACGCACGGGCGAAGCAGATGTCTGGAAAGGATTTGAATCAGTCACTCCCGGCGAACTCTGGGAGACTCACCAGGCTCTCAAGAGCAGTTTAATCAGCTATGCCCGGCGAGAGTCCGTGAACCAGGCCAAAAGACGCGGAGAAGACCCGTCAGTGATCAAGGATCTGGAACACGTGTTTGATCCAGCAGCGCTCACCATCGGATTTGCTCGCCGTTTCGCACCGTATAAACGAGCGGACTTGATTCTTAAGGACCTGGAATTCCTAAAACGGCTCATTCAGGACGTGAATCGCCCCATTCAATTCCTGTTTGCAGGTAAGGCTCATCCAGCGGATAAACCGGGCAAAGAGTTGCTCCAGCGGATTTTCAAGCTGACACACGAAGATCCATTCCGGGGCCGTGTGCTGGTGCTGGAAAACTATGATATTGCCATGGGCCGACAGTTGGTTCAGGGTGTGGACGTATGGCTAAACAATCCAAGGAGGCCTCTGGAAGCCTCCGGGACCAGCGGAGAAAAAGTAGTACTTAATGGTGGACTAAACTGTTCCATTTTAGACGGTTGGTGGGCGGAGGCTTACGATGGCAAAAATGGCTTCGCCATCGGGACCGGTCGGACGCATGCTAACCAGGACGTCCAGGATAAGCGGGATGTTGAAGAGCTGTATCGTGTCCTGACTGACGAAGTCATTCCGCTCTACTTCCACCGGGACGCCGATGACCTTCCGCAGGCGTGGATCGCTCGAATGAAGCGTGCCATCCGTACGCTCGGTTGGCGGTTCAATGCGGACAGGATGGTGATGGACTACGCGTCCCAGACGTATGTCCCCGCAGCCGGTGGAGTGAGTTGCTCCATTGTACAAATGCCATAGTGCCGGTCCGTCACGCCGGATGTACACGTTCGTCGATTGGTTCAATCGAATCACTATGAGAAGTGTGGATGTTCCGGCATTTACTGCCGCAAGGGCTGGCCGGACCCATAAATCTGCAGATTGACACTTTGGAGTGATCCGACTAACGTAATACAGCCAGTCCGTCGATCTCCATTTGGGACGGTTCTGCACGTGGAAATGGCGTTTCGCTCGCCTTCACCATCTCGAACAACTGTGTGACATTGCACACAGGACAACTCAATCCTGTTCGGGTTCGCAGACGGTACGCAGACGGGAGGTCTCACTTACCAGAACGAGTCACTTTTTTGCGGCGGGTGTGGATAATGAAATTGGGAATTCTTGCGAGCTTCTGTCTGTCAGCCGCGTTCACAACCAGCATCATCGCGGATGACTGGGCCAGGCCGATGGTTGCGACAAAGAAGATCGATTTTGGCGTCATTGCTACAGGGTCAGAAGCGCGAAAGCTGGTTGAGATCCGAAACGTCTACAACCAAACGGTACATATCTCCGGCGTCAAAACAACATGCGGCTGTTCGGCAGCGACCCCAGGCAGGACAACGATTGAGCCTGGTGGCACAGGAACAGTCGAAGTCAAAATGAACACGCACAAGTTCCGGCAAAAAAAAGACTCGAATCTCATCATTCGCTTTGATCAACCCCGGTTCGCGGAACTGCGGATTCCAATTACGGCTTATATTCGCACCGACGTTGTCTTCGATCCAGGCCTGGTTCGGTTCAACAATGTCGACCTGGGTGAGGAATCGACCTCCGTCGTCAATATTCGGTACGCGGGTCGTTCAGACTGGGATATTGTGGATGTACGAACTGACAATCCCCATTTGGTGGCGCAGCTCAAACCAGGTCAGCGTGCGAACGGACGTGTTAACTATGAGCTGTCCGTAAAGCTGGACAACAAAGCGAAACCCGGCCGGATACGCGACCTGATTACCTTAGTGACCAACGACAAGAGCAATCCCTACGTACCGCTCATGGTTGAAGGGATCGTTGTTCCGGACATCACGGTCACCCCGTCACTGGTCAAGTTTCGTCCTGTCAAGGCCGGCGGTACTGTCGAGCAGCGAATTGTGGTGAAGGGAAAGAAACCGTTTCGCATCGCCACCATCGACTGCGACGGTATGTCCGATTGCTTTGAAGCGACACTCCCGGTGGAAAAGAAGATCGTCCACGTCGTCCCGATTCATTTCAGTGCTCCAAAAGATCCCGGTCAGTTCGAAGACGAACTGATCATTAGAATCGCCGGACGCACAGAGCCACTGCGGCTTCGCGTAAGTGGCATCATCAATTAGAGCAGTCGTCGAAGATTTTTGGAGGGTGATGGGCAACCGATACAAGGGGGTCCGGCACTTCCGCCGCGGTCACGAATCGACGCTGTCGCGTTGCAGCGCGGAATGCTGCAGACTCGACAGGGCCTGCCGTTTATTATTATCGCAAGTGGCGAAAGTTCCATGACGGAGTCGGTCATTCGGAAGTTGTGCTGCTCTGAACACCCACAAGTCTGTTGTACGGCCGGAAACAAACGACGAATGTATTTTGGCCATTCTGAATGTTTACAGGGATCTCCAGTTGGTCTGATGGGGAACCCGCCGCGTCGCGACTTGCCGCGTAGACCCGTAGCTGTACGCGGTGGCTGCCAGCGGGAAGTTTCATTTGGGCCACTTCGACAGCAGCAGGCAACAAGTTCCACTGGCGCAAATCTGCCTGTTCACGTGATTCCCAGAACATGCCGGCCACATTCAACAGCATGTCGGTTCCCGATCCTTTCGGGACGTTGAGGGCGTTTTTGGCCCCGTAGATCGTGCCTTTCTTGACAACGCGTCGAACGACGGCGCGAGCCAGTTGCCGGTCGCTCTCCACGCGCCAGGAATCCCATGCGGTTGCATTGAGATCAACCAGAATCCGGCTGGGCTTCGCTGGCTGGCCGGCAACGAAGACGTGCGTCAGGAATTTGGGCGCATACCGACGCTGAACAGGACGAGCGATCAGAACCGGCGAGGTCGTTGCCGGCAGCGAATGGTCGCCGGTTGCGCTGAGAATACGGTCGGCAACCAACAGTGCAGCCGTCGTGGGGATCGTCGGCTCAGATCTCCATGGTGAGATTCGGCCGGCGAGAGTCAGCACCTGAAGTGTGCCGTGATTTTGAGGAGCACCAGTTCCCAATGTCTGCAGATCATCAATCCGGGCAGCTCCCGACGGCTGCCATACGACAACCTGCTGAATCATTCGATCGGTCACTTCGGCGTCGTGAATCCGTTCGGAACGAACCGTCGCTGCCAGCCAGGCGGTCATCCGATTGGCAGAGTATCTGAAGGGTGCTGGTGCTGATCCGGAACCGGCTTCTGCTGTGTCGAGTCCAGCGAATTCCAGCGACAGGCCCGCATCTCGTGCGTCCGCGTGGACGCCCGCCATTCCCCGCGATGAAAGTGCGAACGACTCGCCGTCGCTCTGCAGCAGACTGGCCAGGATTTGCAGATTGTCGATCATTCGGCGTTCAAAATTTCGACCCGACCAGGCAACCGACGAGTCATCATTCAAGGCAGAAATGGTCTGTTCGCCCACGTCAATCTGCGCATGATAATCAAGCCGCCTGCGAGTCAGTTCCAATTCATGGATTGCAGAATTCGGCTGTGAGGCGAGGAGGTAAATGATCGCGCGATCCAAAGAGACAATGTCAGATTCTGTGCCGCGGCATTCAGCCAGGCGATCCAGCTCCGACAATGCCGCAACAGCGTCGCCGCGATCATAGGCTGACATAACCCGTTGATGCGGATGCCCCGATGCGCGGCAGCCCCAGAGAATCAACAGACACGGAAGGAACAGTACAGCGTTCCATCGAAATGCCGATCTCATTGCAGTGGCTTTCTGAGTACCTCACTCCGTCACTTCAGATGCCAAACCGAATCATGCCGACATTTTTGACCGCAGCGTGGACATCGAGCCGGATTCCGGTTTGCATCCGGACCGACATTACTGACTCACGGTCAGCCTGTGCTTGAGCTTACGCAGGTAAGACTGATGATAACCTTTCCGGAGCGATGCAGATTCCTTGATGCTGTCCCCTGTGTGGATATCAAGGAGCTCCAGGGTCAATTGATAATCACGCTGATAATCACCATTGACCTGGGTTGTTCCTGAAGTGATCTGGGCAAACAGCAGGTAGTCGAACGGCTGGTCAACTCGTTCGAGTCGCACCTGCAGTTGTCGTTGGTTTGCCGGAAGAATCAGGGCGTCAGGACGACACCGAATTTCCTTCATGGCCGCTTCAACATATCGCCGACTGATCATGCGAAGGTTTGGAGCCGAACTGACGAGCGAGTCTATCCGCTCGTAGATTTGCTCCCGGAAATCTCCCAGTGGTTCGCTGCTGCGGTTCTCAACGCCGGCGAAACAGACCGTGCGAATTGGCTGGCCCTCAGATGTCGTGTACGAAACCGTTTCCACATTGTTGATGGATCGATCCAACAGCCTGACAACCGCCTCATCAATCAGTGGATTCCATGTTTCAGCTCCAGCTTCGTGGCTGCCAATCATATCCCCGTCAGTGGAGGAGAGTAATTGCGCGTGCTGGTGACTGCGACAGCCGGTTTGCCCGGACAGCCCAATGACCGTAAGCAGCACGATCCCTGCGCTGCGGCGAATGCTCATTGCGAAACCTCGCTTGTTCGTCGATCAGTTCTCAGCCCATCCATGGACTGAGGCGCGAAAGTATGCCGCCAGAGCGTGGCGAAGCACAGACGAATCGGGCGAAAATCATAGTACGACGGCGCGCGAAAAAAAACAGAGCCATCGAAACCGGATGACTCTGCTGGTGCGTTGCCGAATTGTCTGGGTACCGTGTCAACTCACACGACTTCTGCGGTCTCCACAGTCGATTCGATGCTGATTTCTCCGAAGGGGAGTGCAATCCGTAATTCGTATGCTTTCTCACCCCCCAGTGATTCGGCAAGATCCGCCAGGTCGTCGCTCTGCATGCTCCTGTAACAGGCCGCCAGTTCACTCCAGGCAAAGCTGCGGACTGGAGCAGGCATAATTCGGGCGGCGGTTTCCAGATGTTGGATTGCCAGTTCTGCTTCACCGTTTCGCTTGAGTGCCAATCCAAGGAGCAATCGGCGGGGACCTTCGAGGACACCGGCGTTCTCGATCTTTTCAAGTTCATTCACCGCCTTTTGGGGAAGCTCAAGATGCAGGTAACCATCGGCGGCCAGAAGTCGGCGAATTGTTTTGGGAGTCACGGGGGTACGCATGATGGTTGCCTTTCCGATCGATACTGCTCAGGACGACAGTCGTATTCATTCTGATGACTGAGTTAAGCAAGTGTTGCGCCAAAAAGCGCAAAGAACAGACATGTTTACTTAACACATTACTATACAATGACTTACAAATATTAAAGTCTGGTTCATTAGACCCAGTGTCGGCTGCCAGGACTACAAGACAGCACGTTCGCGATGCCATATTTACCAAGAAAGAAGGGTACATATGTTTACTATCGTTTGAAATTTTTTCCCTGCCAGCAACACACCAGGGGCAATTTTCGCAAAGAACCAGCGATTCGACCGTCACCGGGGGCTCAGTCGCCGTACCTTCAGACAGGCTAGGCACGCGCCGGCTTATCACCACGGGACGCCTGGCCAAGTGCTGCAGTTGTCGGGTCGGCGGTCGCTGTCCTGCCCGAATCGAAATGACACAGTCGCCCGGCAATGTGTACAGGAATCGGGCAGTTGCGTTTCTGCCGGGCGAATCTGCGATGTTTAGTTTGAGTTTTCTGCTGGCAAGTTTGCTTGCTGCTTTCATCCCCAGCTTCTTGTGTGTACCGCTGGTCCGTGCGTTGGCCCCTCGACTGGGACTGGTCGACCAGCCAGGCGACCGCAAGGTCCATCGCGAACCGACACCAATGGGCGGTGGTATCGCGTTCGCCATTGGGATCGCTGTTCCGCTTGGCGTATTGCTGCTGGCTCCGATGTGGGTTTCTGGTATCTCGACCGGATTCCAGACACTCCGAACGGCGCTTCAGCAGGACGAATTTCAACTGCAGCAGATGATCGCCATCATCATTGGTGGAGCGGTCCTGTTCCTGATTGGCCTGGCGGACGATCGCTGGAACCTTTCGTGGCAAATCCGCCTGTTTACTCAATTAGGGGTAGCGTGCGCGGTCACTGCGATGGGAGTCCGGGCAACCGTGTTTGTGGCGCAACCCTGGATCGGATTCCTCGTGACCGTTTTGTGGATTGTCGTCCTGACGAACGCCATGAATTTTCTCGACAACATGGACGCGCTTTCGGCAGGAATCAGCATGATCGCCTGCATCCTGTTCGCCGGGATCCTGCTTACGCTGGTTCCAACGCCCCACTGGGTTGTGGCTTTCGGCCTGTTGATTACAGCGGGTTCTCTGGGTGGATTCCTCGTATGGAATCGCCCCCCTGCTTCAATCTTCATGGGCGATTCAGGCAGTAACCTGGCAGGATTCCTGCTGGCAACGCTGACGGTGGCGGGGACGTTTTATCAAAACTCAGGGAGCCGGCATGTCATCCTTGCACCATTGTGCGTGCTCGCAATCCCCTTGTATGACTTCTGCACTGTCATTCTGATTCGGCTGAGTCATGGACGCAGCCCGTTCCATGGCGACAAGAGTCATTTTTCGCATCGGCTGGTTGATATCGGACTCAAGCCGGCTCACGCGGTCCTGACCATTCACCTTGCGACATTGATGACAGGACTGGGTGGAATGCTGCTGTACAAAGTTTCGGACTGGACCGGGGCGTGGCTGGTGATTGCCCTGATCTTTTGCGTGCTTTCGGTTGTAGCCATTCTGGAAACTGTCGGTCGACGATCCAGCGAACGGCACCGTGAAGCCCTCGCCTCACATCCAGGGGACGAGGGCCGACAGATGGGAAAGGCATCTCAGAATGAGTCCACTGGCCGTCAAGCTGCTCCACTGGACAGTTCCATGAATTGATCGGGCTGATGAACAGCCAGACATCAATCACGATGAATGTAACGCAAACAAAGACGAAATCAGTTTCCGCTGGATCGAGGGCACCGCTTGCGATACTGGTCGCATTGCTTTCCTGTGAGTTTTTCTGGCCCTCATTGGCTGCCATTCGCGGCGACGGTCTGCACCTGACGTTCTTATGGCTTGTCGGCCTCTCGTTTGTTTCCGTATGGAACCACCGGCTGGAGCCGGTGGGCACCCCACAATCGTTGGGTTGTGACCCTGCCAACGGGTCTGTGGGACTGAGGTCCTTCTCAGATGGCCTGCTGAAACTCGGACTGGCCTTATTCCTGGTTGGCGTCTGGATTTCGACCTGGCATGTTTTCCGGGTTTCCGGTGACCGCCGCGCTGCGCTCAATCTGGCATTCGCGTGGACAGGGATCGCGGCATGTGGATGTTTATGTCGTATCACAACACATGACCCGGCGACACGCCGAACTGTTGTGAACCTCATCGCCGGCCTGGCCGTCGGGCTTGCCATGTTTGGAATCTGGCAGAGTCAAGTTTTCTATGAGACAGAGGCAAAGACCTACCTGAGGCAAATCAAGGTGCTGGAGACGGGAACAAACCCGTCAGAAATCCTGAGAGTTCGGCGGGAATTTTTGAGTAATGGAATTCCACTGGACGGCCCAGGACGCAACTTGTTGGAAAATCGCCTGCTGAACAGCACGGAACCGTTCGGACCGTTTGCACTTGCGAACACGCTGGCTGGTGTTCTCGCCGTGGGGCTTGTTCTGCTGAGTGGTGGGCTGATATCCGAATGGCGCAGTGACCATTGTCGCTGGGACCGAGTTGGTTTGACACTGGTGGCGACAGTGATCGTCGCGTGGTGTCTCATGCTGACGAAGAGCCGGACAGCGTGGGTGGGGACCGCCGTTGGAATCGCAGTAATGCTGGTAACACAGGGCCGTGAAGCAGACCCGTCCCGATCCATCTTTCGGACATTGACTGGAGCATTTGCCGCGATCGGAATCCCTGTGGGGTTGCTGGTCGTTGCCGGAGTCCTGTGCGGAGTTGTCGATCTTCAGGTCTTGCTGGAATCATCCCGGTCGCTTCAGTTTCGTTTCTTCTACTGGGCAGGAGCTGCAGAAGTCATCAGCGAGCAGCCACTCTTCGGCGCGGGACCCGGCAATTTTCGCCAGCTCTATTTGGCTCACAAGCCGGTGCAATCGAGTGAATCAATCATGGATCCTCACAACTTCCTGCTGGATGCGTGGTGTTTTGCCGGCGTTGCCGGATTCATCGGGATGCTGCTGCTGGTCGCCGGTGTGATTTTTTCAATCCGGCCCGCCACCGACACCGACGCCGACCGCGGAAACACACCAGGTCGGCGGGCTGCCGCATCTCTCGCGTTCGGACTGTTGGGGTGCGTTTCCCTGCACTTTGGCTGGCTGTGGTTCTCCGGCGTCATCCTGGGGCCGCAACACGCAATGACTGCGGCAGCGATCGTGTTAGCTGGTGGCAGTGCCTGGGCGATGAGTCGGATACGTTCGCACCCGTCGGCGGCGGCGGCGGCCTGCCTGACACTGTTGGTGCATTTGCTGGGTGCCGGTGGGCTGCAGGTCACCACACTGTGGTTTCTGGTGGTCGCTCTGGCAGCGATCGCCCGGCCGGCTTCGCGAGACGACGCTGGATTCTCTCCCCGGTTTCCGGGCAGGCTGACTGCTTTTTCAGGAGCGGTTGTCTTGGCCACCGCAGCAGCCGCGACATTGTTGTGGGGAGTGATTCCAGTCGTTTCGTCCGGCCTCCAGCTGGGCATCGGTCAGCAGCAATTCCAGAAAGGAGACAACCGCGGGGCGCTGCATGCCTTCGAACTGGCCGTATCCGCCGACCCGCTGTCCCCGACCATGCGCCAACACTTTGCGGTGGCAAAAACGTACTCACTGCTGGGGCGAGACTGGCAGAAAAAGATGGCGGCGGGAGGGGAAGCAGCAGACGAGGGCGTCTTGGCCGTCGAGTCTGCGTGCAGCCAGTACATAAAGAGTGACACTCGTGCAATTGACAGCCGACTCATGCGAGCCCGGATTTATCGCCAACTCCATCGACTCACGAATCAATCCGGGTACATTGATTCCTGTATTGACGATTTTCGGCAGGTCGTTGCGTGGCATCCCACGAATGCACGATATCAGTTGGAACTCGCAACCTGCGAGGAAACCGCCGGACAGACCATCGAAGCGATGAAATCAGCGCGGATCGCAAAACGTATTGAGGCTGTCAATCGAGCATGGGGGCACACTGACCAGTATTTGACTGCGGACAACCTGGAGACAATGGACCGTATTATCAGCGGCGGAAGACAATGAGCAGCATGAAAAACCAGTTCTCGGACGATCAGTTCGGATTCGTCAATGCAACGGCCTTGTGCCTTGTCACATTCGTGGTTCTGTGTCTTTCCGGGTGTGACGACACGAATGACTCGACAGGCTTCACCTCCGTTTTTCGGACTGAGGGTGCCGAAGGCAAATCCGACGACGGAGAGCTGTCCGCAACGGAGGAGGACACTCCGAAACCAGCGGTATCAAAAGGTGGCCCGTGGCCAAAAGCGGTGGTACCGGAAAACACACACGGTTTCGGTCGAATGCGGCTTGGCGGCCCGGATCAGGAATATAAATTTACGATCTCCAATGAGGGAGATGCTCCGTTGGAACTGGTGGCCGGAAAATCCACATGTCAGTGCACGAAATTTGCCGTCGATCGAACGACTGTTGGGCCGGGAGAATTCGCCACTCTGACGATCAAATGGCAGGCCAAGCAGGAAAATCCAAACTTTAATCATGGCGGCAAGGTGTTCACCAATGATCCCGACCAAACCAGCCTGAGTTTTGACGTGCACGGGATCATTGAATCGTCAATCATCACGAAGCCGCAAAGCGTTTGGTCGGTCGGAAACATTGTGGGAGACACATCAGGCGTGATGGAGGGGTCTCTATTTTCCCGCATCATTCCGAAACTCACCATTGCAAACGTGTCTGCCGAAACAGACGCTACTTCCGCCGAATACACCCCCATGACGGACCTCGAGCTCAAGACGAACGAAGCATTGTGCGGCTGGACGTTCAAGGTCACTGTACTGCCGGAGTTTCCCGTCGGAAAACTGCATGACACGCTGACCATAGCGTTCGATGAACTGGAAGATGATGTCGAGGTGACCGTGCAGGCGACACGGCCTGGCGATATCCGCATCAACGCCATGAAAGGAACGCGATTCAACAAGCAACAGCGTCTCCTCAGCCTCGGACAGTTCCAGGCTGCCAAAGGCCATAAAGCCGAGTTGATGCTGATTGTCAATCAGTCGAATTTTGACGAAGAACTGAAGTTTCTGGAAGTTGAAGCAGATCCAAAATCACTCCGGGTTTCACTGGAGCCCATAGGAAAACCGGGCGAAGTAGCGGCCAGATATCGGATGACTGTCGAAATTCTTCCCGGTGGCATGAGGTCCCAGAGGTCCAAAGGAAATGAAGGCACGATTCGCTGTCGAACGAACCATCCGAAAGAACAGGAAATCGTTATACTGGCGAGATTCAATGCCTTTTGATGTCGGACGTCATCCGCACTTCCTGTCGCTTGTCTCGTGAGGAATGGCGATCGGGCGTGATGAGTTAAACTTCGATGACGGGCTGGGGCCACTTCACAACTGAGAACGTGATCGTTGCGATGTGCGGCAGATCAACGCAGCGCCGTGGCTCTTGCTTCAGGAATGATTGACGTGCGAGGATTGTCACTATTTGTCATTGGCATCATGCTGGTCGGCTCCTTGTTTTGGATGGCCATTCAGATGTCGGGCGAGCCGACTCCTTCATTGGAATCAGCAGCAGAACGAGGCAACGCTGCAGGGCACTCTGACCAAACCAGAGGCGATTCCGACGTGGTTCCGATCTGGAAAGAATGGCCCAAACCTCAACTGGCCCTGATGATCTCCGGTGAGCAGCACGGCTACTTTGAACCGTGCGGCTGTACGTCGAACCAAATGGGCGGCATGGCGAGGCGTGCTGACTTGTATGACAAGCTTGCGGACGCGGGCTGGGACATTCGAGGCGTCGATTTGGGCGGTCTTTCCCGCCGAACGACTCGCCAGGCTCAGATCAAGTTCGAAACCTCGATGCAGGCTTTGCGCGATCTCCAATACCGCGTGGTCGGTCTTGGACCGGAAGATCTCCGTCTCCAACCTGATTTCCTGCTCTCGCAGGATATTCCGGATGATGCCGGCAATGGACTTCAGTTCGTCAGCGCTAACCTCGTGTTTTACGACGATCCGGCCATCGGTACTCCCGTCCCATTCCGAATCGTGGAAGCCGGTGACCGACGTGTCGGGATCACCAGTGTGAT
>JBDOMX010001171.1:0-4086 GCA_039831615.1 Planctomycetaceae bacterium | reverse complement strand
GCTCGGACCACTGCTGAACCTTAACCGGATCGGAAACACGCGACTTCATGGGGATCTCCTGGAGAATTGAGACGAAATTCCCTCCAGGTTAAACCCACGGTCAACAACCGTCCTGTTGCCCGCTTACAGAGCGGTCCAGCCTGGTGTGTCGGAATTCGTTGCCGCACGTTTCCGTGCGGATGGCGTAGAGCAACGCAGTGGCCAGTCTTTCGCCGGGTTCGAGGTTCTGCTCCCGGAGGTAGTCGGCTGCGATTGTTGCCGCAGACGCCAGTCGTGGCCGAATGTCGACGAACGGAAGATCCGGACGCTTGCCGACGAGGTGATGGTCGATCACGGCGACGGGTTTTACATGATTACTGGTCAGCAAATGACCAGCCACTTCAGGAACGCAGTCCACCAGAATGACTGCCGTCGGTGACCGTGGCTCAAACTGCTGGACCAGGTCAATTGGCGGATCCAGCAAATTCATCATGTGCCGGTTCTCGGCGCGAACGACGTCACCACCACCAATGAGTCGCGGTTCACGATTCAGTATTTTTCGAATGAGTCGGCGAATTGCCCAACCTGCGGCAATAGCATCCGGATCAGGATTGTCGTGGGTGACGATCGCAATCTGTCCGAAGTCCGCCACAGCGGCCAGCAGTTCGTCGGATCGATTCTGTTTTTTTGTGACGGCCACTCTGAAGTCTCAATCCGTATCAACGTCCAGTCCCGTGGCTGACAACACGAGGTACGACGAAGCCCCCTGCCCTGTTATATCAGCCAGGGAAGCATGAGTTGCGCGAAGGACAGCACGAGGAAGAAACCACACATATCAGTCAGCGTCGTCAGGATAGGACCGGATGCCAGGGCGGGGTCGAGCCGGAGCCCCTTCAGCAGCAGCGGAATCAGCGCACCCAGACAAACAGCAGCCAGTGTATTCATCGCCAGTGCAGCCCCAACGACGAGTCCGAGCGCTGGAATACCTTTCCATGCCAAAGCCACGATTCCGAGGAGAATGCCAAGCGCGATTCCGTTCAGCAGGCCCAGTCCGAATTCCTTGCGAAACACGTAGAGCCAGTCGCCCGGGCGTATGGCACCCAAAACCAGTTCTCGTGTACTGACAGCAACGGCCTGATTTCCGCTGCAGCCGCTCATGTCGGAAACGATGGGCAAAAACACGGCTAACGCGATGACACTCGACAACGTCTCTTCATACATGGCGATCACGCTCGCGGCGAGCACGTTGAGCACGATATTTATGCTCAGCCAGGACAATCGCCGCATACTGCGAGTCCTGAGGGGCAGGCTTCTTAGCTCCTCGCCACCCAGGATTCCTGCAAATCGCAGAAACGTACGGCCCGCCTGTTCTTCACCCGCCTTTTCGATGTCGCCTCGTCGCACAACGCCCACCAGAGCACCGACAGAGTCGAGGACCGGCAGCCCGAACAGTGGACGACTGTCAAACGTGTGCTGCAGGTCCTCCAGACTGGTGGAATCCAAAACACTGGTTGGATTCTCAATCATGAGTTCGGAGATCGTTCGATTGGGCGGCGCCAGCAGCAGGTCACGAAGTCTCAGCACGCCAACAAGTCGTTTGTCGCGGGCCAGCACGTAAATGTACTGCACGTTGTATTCTGCATACTTTTCTGCGTTGCGACGAAGGTCGGTGAGCAGGTCTTCAACCGTCTGCGATTGCTCGTAGGCGAGCAGCTCAGTAATCATCAGCCCGCCGGCGCAGTCGCTGTCGTATTGCGCCAAAAAGCGCACGTTTTCCGCTTCCTCAGGGGCCATTTCATCCAGAATCGCTTCCGACTTTGCATCCGACAGCTGATCCAGCAGGTCAACCTGGTCGTCGCTCTCCATCTCGTTAAAGATATGAGCAGCATGCTCCACGGTGAGTGTCGCGAGCAACTGGGCCGCCTGCAGTTCCGGGAGCGACTCAATCAGGTCGGCCGCATCCTCGTCGTGCAGCAGACTGACAAAATCCTGCTGAACCGACGCGGACAGCTGAGTCACGACCCGGGCCCCTCCCCTGGCGGCAATGCCCGAAGAAATTCGTGCGCAGCGTCCGGGTCACCGATTTCAACGAGTCGTTCGACCTGTTGCCATACGTCAACGGGACTCGTCGTTTCGTCTGTCAAATCTGAGTCGGCCACTTCAGGCATCGCTGGTCCCCGGCCCGGGTGTTTCGCTGTCGCTGGCTGTGCTGTCGGCCGGACTGTTATCCAGGGTGACGCGGATTCGTTCCGCTCGCGCCCCTTTGACGTCAAGAACTTCCGCGACGGCGTTGTCGAGTTCGATTCGGTCACCTGCTTCGAGGATCTCGCCATGCCGCGACATCAGCAGTCCGGAAAACGTATCCACTTCGTCATCGCCGCGATAAATGTTCAGAACCTTCTCAACAACGTCAATCGGGGCGCTCCCATGCACCACGTATTGTCCTGGGCCGTCCGGCACGATGTCGGGGGTTTCGAGGTCGAATTCATCCTGAACAGCTCCCACAATCTGTTCGAGGACATTTTCGAGCGTCACAATACCAATGGTGTTGCTGTATTCGTCCACGACGAATGCCATGTGCTGTCGAGTCCCCTGAAAGTGACGGAGTAAACGACTGATATGCATATTCTCCGGGACGCTCTTGGGCGGGCGGGCGATCGACATCAGATCAACGGTGGTATCATTCTGCACTCCCAGCAGGTCCTTGATGTGAATGACCCCCACAACCCTCTCGAATGATCCGTCGCAAAGGGGAAAGCGCGTGTGCCGTGAACGCCGTGCCTGTTCCAGACATTCGGCCAGTGGCTGCCCTAGCGAGAAGAATTCGACGTCAGCACGCGGGACCATGACGCGCCGACAGATGATGTCGTCGAATTCGAAAACAGCATCCAGCAGGCGGTGTTCGGATCGACTCATTTCTCCGTGAACATGAGATTCCCTCAACAGGGCACGGATTTCATCCTCGCTGTGCGGGGTGTCATGTCCGAGTCCATCAACGCCAAGGCGTTTCAGAATAATGGACGTCATCCAGTTCAGGCTGATGAGGAGCGGATACGACAGCACATAAAAGAACTTCATGGGAACGGCACACCACAGCACCACCTTTTCCGGTCGGCGGATGGCAAAAATTTTGGGTGCCTGTTCACCGATGACCAGATGCAGCGCCGTGATCAGCGTAAATGCGATCGTGAACGCAATCCCGTGAATCACGGCCTGTGAAGTGATTCCAATCCCTGTAAGAACCGGATCCAGCAGTCGCGCAAATGCCGGCTCTCCAACCCAGCCCAGCCCCAGAGACGCCATGGTGATACCGAGCTGGCACGCCGAGAGTGAATCTTCGAGTCGTTCCGCCAGCCACAGCGCCGTTTTGGAAAAAGGTCGTCGCTGTCTCACGAGTTCATCGATCTGACTGCCACGTACTTTGACGAGCGCAAACTCAGCGGCGACAAAAAAACCGTTCAGAGCGACAAGAAAGATTGCGATTCCGACTTCAATGAAGTCAACAAACCAGTGAGGCATGGAATGCTTTCAAATTCATAAACACGGCATGGGATATTAGTGTGTGGAGCTCGTCCGGATTTCACCGGCCGCTCACACTCCAGGTGAACGGCTGGACAGCGGAGTTGTCGTTAACGATTCAGCCAGCCGTGTTTCCAGAATGCAAACAACATCAGCGAGACCATTGTGACCATCATTCCGATTGCCATGGGATAACCGTAGATCCAGTGCAGTTCCGGCATGTTGTAGGGCGATACTTCTGAGTCAAAATTCATTCCGTAGAGCCCCGTGATGAAACCGAGAGGGATGAAGATGGAGGCCACGATCGTGAGCACCTTCATGATCTCATTCTGTCGAATACTGATCTGCGTGAAGTAAAAGTCACGGACGTCGGAAGCAATTTCACGAGATGTGTCGACGGTGTCAAGAATCTGAAAAGTATGGTCGTAACAGTCTCTAAGTTCCAGTTTTGCACTTTTCGAATGTCATCCGGCGAGCGTAGCGAGGTAGGTTAGCTGTTCCAGATTATTATTGCGCTGGGTCGTCGTGAGCGACACCTCCGATAATTTATCCTCCCAGCTTTTGCGGCGTAACGTCGTCAGCATGTCC